>JASHQZ010000338.1 GCA_030038835.1 candidate division FCPU426 bacterium | reverse complement strand
TTCTTAAATTGGTTTAATTTAAAACTCAAAATTAAGAATTCAAAATTTAATCCGGCAAGGATTGAAATGGCTTCCTTCCCTAAGCTCCGCTTCTTCACCACCTGGCTAGTCGAATTTCTTTTCCACACTCGTTCCTATGGTACGGAAAATATCCCGGAAAATGGCCCTTTCGTGGTGGTGGCCAACCACGCCAGCTTCCTGGATCCCTACCTCATCGGTTATACCAGCTTGAAAAGGGAAGTCGGCTTCATGGCTAAAGTGGAGCTGTTCCAGATACCCGTTTTCGGTTCCCTGATCCGCAGTTTGGGCGCTTTTCCCGTCGCCCGCGGAAGCCGGGACCAGGAAGCCATCCGGCAATTCCATGATTTTTTACATTCAGGCAAACCTTTGGTGATCTTTGTGGAAGGAACACGTACATTGACGGGGGAATTACAACCGGCCAAAAAGGGTTCCGGGATGCTCCTTTATAATGCCAGGGTGCCGGTTATCCCGGCTTATATCGATGGAACCTTCCACTGCTGGCCGAAGGGTAAACTGTTACCCCGGACCGGGGCCACCTCCGTTAGTTATGGATCACCCGTTCCGTTGGACGACCTTTACGTCCAAAAGCCCGAAAAAGACACTTATGCCCGAATTGCGAAGCGCATTATGGAGCATATCACCCGTTTAAAAACCCTCCCAAACCGGCCAAAGTCAGCAGGGTAACCCGATAGGCTCCACCAGCCGCGGAAGGTGTTTTTGGGATTCTCCACATTAAAACGTTTCGAATGTCCCTGGTGGCGAAAGGGTTTCCAGAGACCTTTCCCCTGATGTAGAATGTCCTTTCAAAGTAAAATCCACTTTCCTCCCCTGCGGAGTAAAAGAAACATGAGGTCAACCATGGCGGATTCACCCACCCAAGAAATGACAATGGAAGAACTTTTGAATGAGGAACAACGCGTCGCGCGGGGCCAAGTGGTCACGGGCGAGATTGTCAAGATCGGCGAAGACGAGATCGTCGTGGACGTGGGGTACAAGACGGAAGGCGTCATTCCACGTTCCGAATTCCAGGACATTACCGGCCAATTGATGGTGAAAATCGGGGACAAGGTGGAAGTGTCGGTGGAGCGCATGTCCGACTCCAACGGCCGTCTCCGCCTTTCCAAGCGAAATGTGGATAAAAGCCGCGTCTGGCAGAACCTGGAGGGCTTGCACCATTCGGGTGGCCTGATCAAGGGACGGGTCACCAAGAAAGTCAATGGAGGCTACCGCGTGGATTTGGGCGTGGTAGAGGCCTTTTTGCCCGCCAGCCAGGTTTCCCTTCAGAAGAACCCTGAGGCGGGCGAGGAGCACCTGGAGAAGATTTACGATTTCAAGATCATCAAACTGGATCGCGGACGCTCCAACGTCGTGGTGACCCGAAGGCCGGTGCTGGAATTGGAACGCGACGAAAACCGCCACAAACGCCTGGCTGAACTGAACCCCGGCGATGTCGTCGAGGGCAGGGTCAAGAGCATCGTCAGTTATGGGGCTTTCGTGGACTTGGCTGGGATCGATGGCCTCTTGCATATCGCCGATATCGACTGGGGAAGGGTCAATAAGGTCGAGGATTTCGTGAAACCCGACAGCGCTCTTAAGGTCATGGTGCTCCAGGTGGACAAGGAAAAGGGGAAGATTTCCCTCGGGATCAAGCAGATGACCGCTGATCCTTGGACCCAGGCCGAGAAAAACTACCGTGTTGGCCAGATCGTTAACATCGAAATCACTCATTTCGCCGATTATGGTGTATTCCTCAAGACGCCCGACAACCTGGAGGGCTTCTGCCATATCACCGAACTTTCCTGGTCGAAAAAACCTAAAAAACCTTCGGAGCTGTTCAAGGTCGGGGAGAACAAACAAGCGCAGA
Source organism: candidate division FCPU426 bacterium (assembly GCA_030038835.1). GTDB lineage: Bacteria > Oederibacteriota > Muellerivitia > Muellerivitales > Muellerivitaceae > JAJPJW01. The sequence goes on along the minus strand of JASHQZ010000338.1, from coordinate 25,461 downwards.
TCATCGAGATTGACTTCGACAAGCGCAAAATCAGCTTCAGCTTCAAGCGCTTGGAGAAAAGTCCCTGGGACAACGTGGCCCAACGCCATCCCATCGGCTCCAACGTGAAGGCCGCCGTGACCAATGTGGCGGATTTCGGCTTGTTCATGGAAATCGAGGACGGCTTGGAGGGTCTCTTGCACCAATCCGACATCACTTGGGATAAGCGCGTCAAGACGCCGCAGAAGGAATTTAAGACCGGACAGATCCTGACGGTCAAGATGCTTGCCATCGACCAGGAAAAAAAACGAATCTCCCTGGGTCTCAAGCAGGTGGAGGGGGACCCCTGGGACAAGGCGGAAGATAAGTACAAACACGGCCAGGTCCTCACAGGAAAGGTGCAACGGCTGGTGGAATTCGGAGCCTTCGTGGAATTGGAGAAGAACGTGGAAGGCTTGATTCATAAAACAGAAATTTCGACGCCTCCACCCAAGACCGTGGAAGAAACTCTGAAAGTTGGGCAGGATGTGACGGTCAAGGTCCTCTCGGTGGACCCAGGCAAACGACGTATCGCCTTGAGCGTCAAAGCCCTGACCCAAAAAGGCGGGGAGGATCAGGAAGCGCCGGAGGACGAGGAACACACCATCCACCGCAAGACCAGCGCTTTCCAAAAGATGCTGAAAAAATTCCTGAAAAAAGTCAAATCCGAGGGAGAGGAAGAGGAGGACGAATTGGATTAAAATCCGGGATTTCCCGGAACTTTTTTTCCTGTTCGAACGTCTACTTCAACAGACTGGAATGTTTTCTCCAGACGAAGGAAAACCATGGAAAAAACCTTCAAAATGCTCATTAAAACCGCGTTTTTCACGCTTATGTTGGCGGTTGCTTTGCGGCCGGTGGTGGTCAATTCCAGCGCGAATGTCGCCCTGCCGGAAGCCTCCGGCCTTCAAGTCCACGAAGGGTTGTTTACTTGCCTGTCTGCGGTGTTTCCCGCCTGTTTCTTGTCCCAAGTTCATGAGGTTTCCAGCCTTCGGGTTATTCCCAAGGAAATCCCGAGTGTTGCCGGATTGGCCCCGCGGTTCGCACAATCGGGCCTTTCACCGGATTTATGCCAGCAGCCGTTAGCTGTATTCCTCAGTAAGGGTTTTTCCTCCCCGAAGTCCCTCGTCTTAAGAATCTGAAATTCTCCTTTTAGCCGGCGTTTTGGCCGCGTCCAGGGGTCCCTCCCGGCGTAGGCCATAGCGCGCCGTTTTTTCGCGCGAAAAGGAGGTTTTCGTGGATCCGATCCATCCTTCACAAGACAAACCATCCGCCTCTTTAACGGAGACGGCCCCGGGCCCAGCCCGCCGGTTTTTTTTCCTTTCCACGAACTATCCTCCTTGGCCCATGACGGGACCGGGTCATCCACCCGAAGTCCCTTTTATTTTCGGCTTCCAGAAGGAGGTTTCTGTGGAATCCATAAGAAAAAATGCCGTCAGGTTGAAAACCGACACATTCCCGGTCGTTTCGCTTTTTTTGAAATGGTACCTGTGCCGGGAAACGTTGGCGCGGAACAAAAAAATTAAAAATCTGCTGGAGGAAATGGACGAGGGGAAGGTGTCCGATCCGCAACAATGGGCCAGTTTGTTGAGAATGAGGATTTTGGGGGAGGCTTTCGCCGCCTTGAGCAGCCTTTTGGAAAGGCGGTTGACCCCCCCCGAGGTGGTCCATCTATTCGAAAGGATCGAGGAATTCGTCCAGTTATACGCCATGGGGCTGAAAACCTAGGGAAAAACCCGTGGCCTTGAATTTTGGGAGCACCCCCGCTTTCCCTGCGGGGGAAGGCTTCCACATCTGAAAGGAGAAAGAAAATGTTGAACGCAAAAAAAGGATTTTTTGTGGCCGTGGCAATGGCCGCACTCTTGGGAGTTTGCGGCTGCGGCCAAAAACGGATCGAGGGGACCCAGGTGCCCAAAGAGCCTGGGTCGAATGAAGTGGCCATGACACAGGCGCCACCCCCGGGCCGTTACGTGGTGGAAAGGCGGGATTGCCTTTGGACGATCGCGGAAAAACCAGGGATTTACGGTGATTCGTTCCAATGGCCGCTGTTGTTTAAGGCCAACCGGGATCAAATCCAGGATCCGGATTTGATTTACCCAAGGCAGGTCTTAAAAGTGGAAAGGGGACTCTCGGCGGAGGAAATCAATCACGCCCGACAAATGGCTTCGCTGACGCCGAAATATGTTCCCCACTCCCAACCGCGGGCGACCCTGCCCCTGGATTACTTCTGATTTCCTCACCTCCCCTTTAGGCTCGGTACCCCAAGGCCGAGCCCACGCCCGGTTCCCAAGGCCGGGCGTTTCTCCCATTCCCGGCCTCAGGCCGTGGTAGTGGAATGACGGTAAGGTAAGGCCGCGGTTCCCAAAGCCGCGGCCACCTTTAAAAAGTGAAAAGGAGTTTAGGTCATGAAAAAGTTCTTTTATTCGTTGGCGGCCGTCTTGTTTTTGGCGGCGGTTGCGGCCCCGGTAATGGCCGCCTCAACCGGCACGGCGGCGACGCCTATCGCTAAAAACGTGAAAAAAAAGAAAGGGAGTTCGGCAAATAAAAAAGGAACCCATAAGGGAACCAAGCATAAAAAGGTTTCGGCGAAAAAAGAAACCACGCCTTCCGCTAAATGAGGCATTCCTGTTCCCCTTTCCTGAGAGGGAAAGGGAAAAGGGAAATGTTGAAGACCGAACCGTATTTTTCAAGCTGAAGAACCGTCGACCAACGGCGGTAGGATCCGAAGAACCATCAAATGGAGGAATAAGATCATGAAAAGGAATTGGTCTTGGATGTGGTTTAGCTTATCGCTGGCATTGGCCGGCTGCGGGACAACCCGCAGCGTCACCAAGGCTCCTGCCGCGCCCCCTAACAAGATGCAGGCCCAATTGGGGGATTTTTCGGCCTTGGGACAGGCCTCGTTGTCCAACGACGGTCTGCAGCTGGTCGTCGCCGGCGACGGCCTTTTTAAATCCGGCCATACCTATTTGAGCCATGTGGGGGCCAAAACTGTCGACGCCTTGGCCGCAGTTTTGGGGAAATACCCGGCAGATTCGGTGACCGTGACGGTTTACACCGATAATAGTGGCGGGGACGCCGAAAACCTGAAGGTCTCCCAACGCCGGGCAGACCACATCAAGAAGGAATTGGTCAAGCAAGGTGTATCTGTGGATCATGTCACGGCTTTGGGCAAGGGTGACGCCGATCCGGTGGTCGACAACACCACGGAAGAAGGCCGAGCCCAAAACCGCCGCGCCAAATTCCTTATTACGACAACGTCTTAATCCCGCGTAACCGTTTTTCAACGCTTCCAGAGTAAAAACCGCCCCGCCGGGAAAGAAAACCGCCTTTTGGATGGAAGGCGGCCTTGCGGCGGGGTAGTTTCTTCTTTAAACTCAGGCATCAAAACCACCGGAATGGAATGCCTTTCCATGCGATTGAAGAACCGGCTTAAAACGCCCTCGTTGGCCTTGGGCCTCCTCCTGGCGGCCCTCCCGACCCTGGCGGAGCCTCCCGGCGTTCCGCCACCGTCGCCCACTGATGAAGGGAGGGCCCTCTTGCGGGCCGGCGCTTACGCCCTGGCCATGCAAAGTTTCAGGCTCGTGCAGGAAAAGAGCGAAAACGTCGCTGAACAGGCGATGGCCCTTCGCCTCATCGGCGAAACCCAATTCCGGGACAAGGACTACGCCTCAGCCTACCAGGCTTACCAGCAATCCTTGCGCTTGAACCCCCTTACGACTGGCGCCTTGGGGCTGGAGTTCAAATCCGCCGTGGCCTTGGTTTATCTCAAGGATCACAAGCTCGCTATCGAAAAATTCCAGGCCTTGGAAAAAAGGGCCTACGAATCCGACACCCTTTGTGACCTCTATTTCTGGGAGGCCGAGTGTTATTTTCAACTTGGGCAATATACGGACGCAGCGGGACAGTATGGAAAGATCCTTGGTTTAAACCCCCATTACCGCTGGACTGACTTGGTCAAGTACCTTCAAGCCTGGTGTTTTTACCAACAAAAGGACTATGCCAAGGCCCTGGAGGGTTTTGGCATTGTTCTGGGCGGCACTCCCAATGAAATTCTCAAAAAACTGACTCTTTTCCAAGTGGCCGAAACCCAGTTCCGCATGGGGGATTATGACGACGCCAAGGAACGGTACGGTGAATTCCTCCAAAAGTACCCGACGGATTTCCTCCAAGTGCCGGCTCTTTATGGGCTGGGCTGGAGCGAGGAAAAGCAAAATGACCACGAAACGGCGGCCAAAACCTTCGGCCGAATCCTATCGGAAGATCCGGACCATCCCCTGGCCCCTTGGGCGGCGGTGCGGCTGGGGGTAGAGGAGTCCGACGTGGGGCGATACGGGGATGCCCGCGAAGATTATACCAAGGGACTGGAGCTGGCCAAGGGCCAGGCCCCGGCGGACCTCCTGGAATACGGGCTTGGCTGGATGGATTATTCGGATCAAAAATATCCCGATGCCGCCGGGCATTTTTCCAGTGTTGTCCGTTTTTTCCCTGAAAGCGACTTAAAATGGGAGGCCCAGTATCTCCTTGCCGGCTGTGATTACCTGCAAGGCAATTATGACGTCGCCAAGGCCCAGTACACCCAGGTGGTTCAGGCCGCACCACAGGATTTGGCCCAGGATGCGGCCTACTGGCGAGGCTGGTGCGACTACGCGCTAAACCGGTACGACAAGGCCATTTCGGAATTCAAGGATGTGGCTTCGGTAGCCCAAGGCGACCTCCAGATCCGGGCCCTTTGGTCCCTAGCCGAAGCCACCTACGCGCTGGGGGACTATCCGGGGGCCGCCAACGGTTACCAAAAAGCCCTCGGCAGCGGGGCTGCCGGCAAGCTGGCCGTCAACTGTTATTCGGGATTGGGCTGGAGTTATTTCCAGCAGGAAAAATACGCCGACGCCCTCCAGGCCTTCCAAAAGGCCTCCCAGGAAGGTTCCTCCTCGGCCATGGGCGACGAGTCCCAGCTGAGGGCTGGCGACTGCCTGTATAACCTCCACCGTTACGGCGAGGCCAACGCCACCTATAAGGCCCTGGTGGAGAAGAACGCTCCGGACCCCTATGACCTGGATGCGATGGAACAAATGGGCTGGTGCAGTTACCGCCAGGAAAAATTCCAGGCGGCTATCCAGGTTTGGGCAGGCTTGATGCAAAAACCCGGCGTCGATAGTCGCCGGTCCCGTCTGTTGTATTGGACGGCTTGGGCGTATTTCCGCCAAAAGGATTTCTCGGACGCGGCGGAGGGATTTAAGAAGGTGGAGGCCCAATACCCCGAGGATCCCCTGGCCGCCGAATCTCATCTCAGGGAGGCGGACTGTTACTTTAACCTCCAAAAATTTCAAGATTCCAAACAGGCTTACCAAAGTTTCTTGGACGCCTATCCCCAAAGCCCGCTTTTACCCGACGCGCTTTACGGCCTCCAGTGGTCCGCAGAGAAGCTGGGGGAGAAGGATGTCGCCTCTTCTGTGGCCAAGGATTTCCTGCAGAAATTTCCATCCAGCCCCTTTGCTTCCACAGTTCAATACCGGATGGCCGAGGGCCTTTTCCACGACGGAAAATATGCGGAGGCCATCGGCGCTTATAAGGATTTATTGGCCAAGTACCCGGACAGCGCCGAAGTTCCGCGCGCACTTTTTTGGATGGGCACGGCCTTCGTGAAACAGGACCAGGGCGCGGATGCCGCGCCTGTTTTCCAGGAACTTTTGGCGAAATACCCCAGCGACCCCTTGGCCCTGGAAGGGGAATTCAGCCTGGGATCGGTTTATTTCGAGGCCGGTGATTATCCAAAGGCCTTGGATGCTTACACGGGTATTTACACCCATTACCCCGACCACCGTCTGGCCCCCCACGCGCTTTTCAACAGCGCGGTGTGCGAAAAACAGCTCAAGCGACTGGACCGGGCCATCGAGGACTACCAAAAACTCCAGAAGGATTACGGCGACGACCCGCTGGCGCAGGAAGCGGGACTGCAAGCCGGCTTGCTGCTAGAAAAGGAAGGAAAGAAGGAAGACGCCCTTCATTCCTACGAAGGCACCATGAAGTCGTCCGATAAAGACATCGCCGTAGAGGCCTCTTATTACCATGCGGACCTCTTGAAAAAGGAAAAAAAATACGATGAGGCCCGCGCTGAATTCAACCGTTTAATCGCGGATTTTCCCTCCGAGGATCAATGGGTCGTGACGGCCTACGCCAAGATCGCGGAAAGCTACGAGGAGCAGCAGGAATACACCAAGGCCGCCACCGAGTACCGGGAGATTTTAAAATACACCAAGGTCAAGATCTACCGCGACGCCACTTACAAGCGGTTACGGGCTCTCGGTCCATTCCTGAAGAAAAAATTGAAAAATCCCGTAGATCTCCCCCCGGCTTCCGATAGTAGAGGCAATCAACCATGAAAAAAATAATGTTTAAACTGGGGTTGCTTCGTCATAGACGGACCCCTATTCGAGGCTCATTTATCGCAATGACCACATTTTTAGTTTTTTCAATTCTATGGGGGCAATATTCACCGACCCCTTCGACCGCGTCAGCGACACAAGGAGCCGGTCCTGTCAGCGAATCCACGGCGACGCCACCGGTTTCCGAGGCCCCCGCTACCCTTTCCAAGCCCGAGGCCGTCCCCACCGAAGCCGGCCAATCCCCCTCCTCCGAACAAAAACCCTCCCAGGGGGAGGGCGAGAAAGCACCCGTTTCCAGCCGTCCGACAGCTGTTCCCGAGTTCTCCTTACCCGAAGTGGTGATTACGGGCGAGAACGAATTGACCATCAGCGCCCAGAGGTTGGACCGAAAAGAGAACGAAATTACCCTGGGAAGCTATGACTTGACGGGAGTGGACCGGGCCTTCAACGACCTTCCAGGTTTGAGCAAGACCTTTACGGCCCTGGCCACCGAAGAGGCCGGACCTTCCCAGGACACGGCTTTGGTACTGCACTTGGGTGGCGGCACGCCCGGCACCTACGGTGGATGGGGCCTTTTCGGGCAGGAATTTAAGGATTTTCAATACCTGCTATCGGGATTTGATTCCACCTGGGGCGGTGAACCCACGGCTTCGGGTTTCGACGGGGATAAGCGGTACGGATTCGGCGGTCAAATCAGCCTTTTCCCCCAAGCGCCTCAAAACCTTATTTTGTCGGGTGATTTTAAACGTCTCGACGCTGAATTGCCCTATCAAAACTTCATCCAAGAGACCCACGATGGGATTAACCTGAACCTGGAAGGGCATTGGAACTTGTCGGATTTGACCCAAGCCCAGCTGAACGTGACGAACCAGGATACCTACCTTGAATATTGGAACCAATCCAGCCTCACCAGCCAAACCCAGGAATGGGAGGGACATTTTAAATTGGTGGCCGACGGTCTTGGCGACTTTTTCAACCGGTTTACGCTGGATACGGGATTAATACATGCCACGTCGGATTTCGTAGCGCCCGCGGCCACGGGATACGACTGGGGATGGTTGGGGTCCCAGGCCTACTTGAAAAGCGGGGAAAACCTGAGTCTCACCCTTAAGCTGCAGGCCCAGGCCGGGGATGGCTTAAACCTGCCCCTTCAGTTTTACCCCGAGGCGGATTTCATGTGGCGGGTTTTCGGGAATACCCAGTTGAACCTTTATTGGAAATCCGACCGGTACGTGGAAAGCTTCAACAAGACCTTCATGGGGGAAGAACACGTAAGCCCGGTGGAAGGATTCCCCTCGCCCACCGAGGTAACCGGTGAATGGGGCGGCCGGTTCACGCATAAGCTGACGGAGGCCGTGCTGTTGTCATTGTCCGCTTCCACCGCTCAAGTCCAGGGGTACCACCAATGGACGGACATCAACCAGGACAATCCCACCTTCATCCAGGATTATTCCACCCTAACCCAAGTGCAACTAAATAAGGCCGCCGCCAACCTGCAGTGGAATTTCCAAAAAAACTGGCAGGCTGCCGCTACTTACGAGTGGACCCAAGGATTGAATCAGGAAGGCACACAAAACCTGACCAACCTGCCCGTCGACCAGGGAGTTCTTTCCCTTTACCGCGGCGATGAAACTTGGGAGGCGCGCTTGGAAGTTAAAATGGCCACCCAACGTCAGGCTTATGCTTCTCTCCCCGGGACGCTGCCGGCCTACATGACCATGGGCCTTGACGCCACCTACCATTTAAGCAAAACTTTTTCCTTGTGGGTGAACGCGGACAACCTGTGGGGGGAAGCTTATGAGATCCAGCCGGGGTATTTGGAACCCGAATACCACATCCGTGGGGGAGTGGAAGTCATCTTCTGAGAAACAATTCAGTTGGGAGGGTGAGATGAACCAGGATTTTTCGTTGGTAGCCGTAATGGTGAAAGGCGGGTGGACCATTGGTGTCTTGATCCTCATGTCCATCGTGGTCTTCGCAATCCTTTGGGAGCGCTGGAGATATTTCAGGGCGAGGTTTAAGGGCCGGGAGGAAGTCATGGCCGGCCTGGAGCCGTTCCTCAACAAACGCAACTATCAGGAATGCATGGAGGCTTGCGACCGAAACGGCTCCTTCCTGGCCCGGATAATCCGGGCCGGCCTCAAGGCCCGAGCCGACAAGATGGACATCCCCCAAAGCATGGAACGGGAGTCCAAAATCGAATTGCTGAAACTAGAGCAGCGGCTGCCGCTTTTGGCCACCATCGGCTCCATCGCCCCCTTTGTGGGCCTTTTTGGGACCGTGATCGGGATCATCCGGGCCTTCCGGGACCTGGCCCTGGCCAACGCCGGGGGCGCGGCCGTTGTATCCCAAGGCATCGCCGAGGCCTTGATCGCCACCGCCTCCGGGCTTTTCGTGGCCATCACGGCGGTTTTCATCTACAACTGGTTCCAGGCCCGATTAAACGCCATGGCCCAGGAAGCGGAAATCGTAATTTCGGAAATCTCAGAAAGGATAGGGAATTAAATTAGGTTTCATTGCGAGAAATGGGTCCCTATTCAGTGCTCATTCCGCGCAAGGACCGTAAGTAAAATTTCATGGGAGGTTCTATGCAATCCCGCTTAAGGCCCGCCCCCAAGCTTATGGCCGAGATCAATATGGTGCCTTTTACCGACGTGGTGCTGGTGTTGCTGGTCATCTTCATGGTGACCACGCCTTTCCTTTTCCAAGGTGATTTCCAGGTAAAGCTTCCCAAGGTGGCGGCGCCTTCGCCTAACCTGCCTGAGACCGTGACACTGACCATCACCCAGGACGGAAAGGTTTATTTGAACGACAGGGAAACACCCCTGGAAGCGCTGACGGGGGAGCTGACGCAGATCATGCGCTCCAAACCCGAGGCCCTCGTCATGATCAATGCCGACAAAAACGTTTCCCACGGCACTGTGGCGGAAGTGATGTCCAAGGCTTATTTGGCGGGAGTGACGAAGGTCGGCATCGCCGTAGAACTCGACAACGGAAGCCCAATGAAAGCAAATTAATCATCGGTCAACACCAATAAAAGAATTTAAATTTCTACAGATCCATCGACGTTCCTCAGTGTTCATCGGTGGCAAAAAGGCCTCCAGTGGATAAACAATTCCAAAAATCCCTTGCTTATTCCACCCTGTTCCACGGGCTGCTTTTGCTTGCTCTCTTTTTGATTTATCACTCCTTCCTGGTGGTGAATACACCCCTCATGATGCAGTTGACTCTTATTGGCCAAATGTCCCAGGGCAACGGTTTAGGTTCGCCCGAGGAAAAGCCCGGTGTGAGGCTCAACCAACTGCCCATCGCCTCCACGAGCGGGCAATTCGGAACCACCGGCCAAACCCGGGCCAATCCAGCCATGCCCAACGCCCAAAGGCCCGAAGTGGCGGTTAAAAGGCCCTTGAGGCCCAAAAATAACTCAGGTTCCAAGCCATCGGAACAATATTTGGAGAGACTTAACCAGGAAGCCCCCATTGGAATGGAGGCCGATAAAAATCCGAACGCCCAGATCAAGACCACTACGGGAGTGGGCCAGGCGGGCGTGGCAGGCTCGCCCGAGGGGAGCCCGACCATTGAGGGCGCATTAGCGGCCCGCGCCATCAAACACCAAGTGGATCCTGTTTATCCCGATTGGGCCAAGAAGCAGGGCATTGAAGCCGTGGTCAAATTCCGCCTCACGGTCCTTCCCAACGGTCTGCTGAAAGAGGATGATCTCCAACTGGATCAGACTTCCGGCTACCGGGAGCTAGATCGGGCGGTTTACGACGCCCTCATCCAATGGGAATTCCAGCCTTTGGAGCCAACCGTTCCCCAAGAGGATCAGTCGGGCGTCATCTCTTTTTCCTTCAGCCTCAAAAACCAATAAATCCGACTTTCTCAATCGATACCGCCAAAACGGACTCGTTTTAGGCGAAAAAATGAAAAATTTGTATTGGTTTAAACATTAAAACGGTCCAAGTAAGGTACAATAAGTTCATAAGGTTAACCGTATTTCCTAAAGGATCGCCTTTGCTTTTCACTGCCGATTTCAGCGAAACAGATCTTAAAACGATCCTTGACCGGGAATTGATTGAGGTCCATTTTCAGCCCCTTTTTTCCATCCGCGAGAAAAAAGTCGTGGGGTTTGAAGGGTTGTCCCGCGGGGTCCATCCTGAATCGGGGAAACTTATCCCGCCGCTGACGCTCTTAAAGATCGCCAAGGATTCGGGCCTGACCCTGGAATTGGACCGCCTCTTTCGCAAGAAGGTCCTGGAAACTTTCAAGCGATGCTGTCCCGCCCCACAGGAGCTAATCCTCACCCTCAATTTTGAGACTTCCATCATCGACAAGGAAATCGGCACACTCAACCTTCTGCATATTTGCCGTCAGTTGAATATGGACCCATCGGGAATCGTCATTGAGATACTCGAATCCAAGGTCAAGAACACCGAGGCTTTAAGCCGGTTTGTTCACATTTACCGCGAGCATGGTTTCCTGGTTGCGCTCGACGACGTGGGCAAGGGCCACTCCAACATGGACCGCATTCCCGTCATCCAACCCGACATTCTCAAAATCGACCGCTCCCTGGTCATGAGCTTGGAGTCGGATTACCACCGCCAGGAGGTCTTCAAAGCCCTGGTAGGCTTATCCCATAAGATTGGGGCCCTGGTCCTGGCTGAGGGCGCTGAAACTGAAGAAGAAACACTGGAGGCCATGGAACTTGGCGCGGACCTCATACAGGGTTATTACATCTCCAAGCCCCAGGAGGCCAGCGTGGATTTTGTTCAGCAGGCGACCCGATCCCTGGATCCATTGGCCGACAGGTTCCGCCAGCGAATGGTGGACAAATTCAACATCCGCAAAATGCAGCACGAGCGCTACAGTCTGATGGTGGAGTCCCTGGTGGGGGAATTTTCTACTTTTAACTTGGAGGAAATGGACGGGAAAATGCCCGCGGCTTTGGCCAACCATTCAGTGGCTGAGGCTCTCTACGTCCTGGATGAAAAGGGACTGCAGACCACTCTCATGGCCTGCAGGAACCCCCACCGCACCCAAAAAGGTATTTTCCGACTGCCGCCCAAGGGCACCGACTACTCCATGCGCGACTACTTTTACAACTTGCTGGAAGCCCGCCTGGAGCGCAAGGCCTACACCAGTGAGCCCTATATTTCGCCCGCCACCGGCCTTTTTTGTCTGACTATTTCCACCCGCTTCAATGACCGCAACGGCGTACCCCTCATCCTTTGCGTCGACGTGGTGCCCAACTACCTCAAGCACATGGGCCGTATCATGACCCTTTTTGGCGGCTGAATTTTTTCTCAAGTCCCCTAAAAAAGCTAACTGTTCTGGTTTAACTTCTGGTCATGTTATATAGTTAATCAAGATTCCAGAAACGGCATGATTGAAACGTTACAAAATTATATCGCGGAGACCCCATGAGCACCCCGCTTTGGAACAAGAATGTCAAATGTCCCTTCTGCCAGTTCGAGTTCGGGACAACCCGCATGCGGTCCTCAGTCATCAAGATCAAGGAAAAGATGACTGATTTCGGCAATATCTATGACGGCGAATGCGCCTATTTTTACGCAGTCACGGTTTGTCCCCAATGTACCTTCGCCGCTTTGAATAAGGATTTCGATTCGGTCCGCGCCGATTACGAACCCAAGGTGATGGAAGCCACCAAGAAGATTCGTCAGGCCAATGTGAAAAAGCCTGATATTTTCATGCTGGGAAGCCTGACTCCGGAAGTGGCCGCTAAGCGGCACGAACTCGCTATTGCCTTCACGAAAATGAGGACTTATTCGGAGCTGGGCACCCTCGCAGGCCTTTGTATGCATCTGGTGTGGATCTATCGCCTTTCGGGGAACCGTGAAAAGGAAATGACCGCCATGGCCGAAGCCATAAAGGCTTACCAGGAATTCCATGAAAAAGGCGGGGATTTGCCGGAAAAACTTGGAGAACCTGGGGTTTTATACCTTATTGGGGAGCTTTACCGCCGACGGGCGCAATACAAAGAGGCCCGGGCCTATTACGGCAGGGCTCTATCCAGTAAGGAAATAAAGCTTTATCCGGCGATCGCTGAAATGACCCGCGACATGATGCTGGCCGCCAAGAACTCGATAGGAGAAGCGGAAACGGCTTAATCCATCCCTCGTTTTGCACCTTCTGATCGATTTAAAATTTAGGGAAAGAAGTCGATTCGTCTTTGGCCACTTGATTTTGAGCACTATTTTGAGCTTCCTTTAGGCCCATCTCCAAGGCCAACCTTTGCCGTGACTCGCTGGTTAAGCGGGGAAGGGCCTGGGCATATCGCAGATCGGGTTTAGGACCGCCCGGTAAAAGGGCGGTTTCCTTTAAGTGTTCCACGGCTGCCATAGCCCCATAAACAACGGTGGGAGCCTCCGCAGGGGAGAGAAGGATACGGAACTCATATCCGTTTTGGACCCGGTTGACTTGGGCGTTGGGGGGAAGGGACTTCCAAAGTTCGGCATAGGGATCTGCCATTTCAAATGGTGGCAAAGATGGAACCATTTGCTTTCTCCTTGAATGATCATCAAATATCTGAATTTGAGTAACCCAATGCGTTTGGGCGATTTGAAATTTAAGAGCAGGTTAGGGTTTCGACTAATTTGCGTCAAGCAAAGCGGATGGTTTTTTTTAATGTATTCATCTAAGCAAAAAAGTCAGAATTTGGGCGGTCTTGAATTGACTCGGAAGCTACGGTACGGGAAAAAAGCATTACCTAATGCGCGATCCAGAAATCCCTGGGTTCCTCCGACTGATAAGGCGGGACTCCTCTTCGATAGTAAATAAAAGAATCAATGACCGGCGAATCGTCCCTCATGGTAGGATCCCATGTGCCTGGCGATTCGTAGTAATACAATGTTCCACCGATATTCTCATGCAGACCCATCCGGTTCACCCAGGTGCCGGGATCAAGTAGCAAGTGCCCATAGAAGGGTATGTCGTATAGGATTGAAGGGTCCACCACGTAAACTGTGCCGGGCTGGGGCTCCGCCAGGTCTTTTTTCGTCCAGGGTAGCCAGGGGAGACCGTAAAAATAAGGGTCGGTCCTCTGCTCTGTCAGCAGTTTCACCCGCTTCCAGCCCCTCGCACGGGCCGTCTGCGCCAGACGTTTCATGTCCTGCCCCAAATTCCAATTGAAGGTATACAAAAGCTGATGCTTATCCTGGGCGTTGAGCAGTTCGTTGGCATAGGCGATGTGATGGGGGAAAGCGATAAGGACGCTCACCCCATGCCAGGCCAGCAAGCCCAAGGCCGTCCCGCGAATCCACCACTGGCGTGTCCCTTTCCCGTGGGTGGCTCTTCGATAGCCCCCGCCCCATTCCCAAAGCCAGTTGAAGGCGTAGGCGCAGAGAAGGATAAGGAAGGGGTAAACGGGAAGGGCATGGTGGATCGTCATGCCCTTGTCGCCCAGCCAAAAGAGGCCCAGGTAAACCGTAGGGGGAACCCAAACCCAGGTGGGTATTTTGATTTTCCGAAGTAAAAAAAGCGGGCCCGTCAGGAAAAGCAGGAGGTCAAAGGGCAGGGTGTTCTTGAAAAAAAAGTGGTAGGGAAAGTTGAGGTAGGATCCCGCAGGCCAGTAATGGCCCGCGAAGGTAATGCCCTGGTCGGCAAAGGTCCCCCGGTTGGCAAGATAAACCGTCAGGTTGTAATAAAAGAGGGCCAAGGGGTTGGGGTGCGCATTGGTCCAAATCGCCGTTCCCGGCAGGTAGCAAAGCGAGACGGACATCAGGAATCCTCCCACAACGCAAAGCCAAAGCGGAGCGAGGCCTTTCAGGGCCTTCAACCGGTTGGGTTGTGAAAACAGGCGAAGGATTTCCATCACGAATAGTACCGGCAGTACCAGGAAACCATTGTAACGGGTCGCGGCCGTCAAACCCGCCAGGATACCGGCTAAGGCGTAGGGCAGGGACTTCCCCTGGGTTTGGGCGTGTTGAAAGGCCCATACGCTCAAGAAAAGCCAAAAGGCGATGGAAAGGTCCGTCTTGGCCGTGCCGCTGAAAAAAAGCAGGGTCGGCTCGAAGGCCCAGAGTGCCAGGGACGAAAAGGCCAGGGGGAGGGCGTTGTCCATTTGAAAGCGATAAAGCAAGAAGCCGATCCCAAGCGCGATGAGCCAATTGACTGCACGGCTCAAGACCGTAATGTCCAAGAGGCGCCCTGGGTTGTCCATGTAGATCAGCCCCAGGGAACGGGTGCGCCAGTCATGGCCGAAGACCGGGTCGGCTTTAAGGTTTAGGGCCAAAAGAGGGAGGGCGCAAAGCGCGCCAGGCGCGGTGGTGCCGCTTTTAGTGATGCAGTCGCCCTGCGTCCAATAATAGTAGGCGCAAGTGATTTCCCATTCCTCATCCATGACAATCGAGTCGCCGAACCAGCGGGGGATGACTTGGACGCTGAAGATGGCCGCGCAAACAAGGAAAAAGGGAAAAAGGAGTTTTCGGAAGCCAGTGACAGGGCGACAGATGGGGCAAGTAAACAGCGGGACCATCGACGATCTCCCTTCAAGTCTGTTTTATAAAGTATTCCAGCCAAAGAGCACGGGCTTGAAATCCCACCCCTGGTTCAGCACCTCGATTTTGCTTATGGATTACCGTAACCTAAAAACCTGCTAAACTACGGCCCTATTTTAAACGCCCAAAGGACTCAAAACTATGGCCCGCATTGCCGCCATTTTCCCCAATGAAGGCTCCCATTATGTGGGAATGGGAAAGGAGTTCTATGCCAAGTCCCTGACGGCCCGGGAAACCTTTGATAAAGCGGAGAAACTGCTGGGCCGCAAGGTCGCAAAGATTTGTTTCTTGGGCCCCAAGGAAGAGCAGGACCGGCTGGTGAACGCCCATCTCATCACTTTTCTTTGTGACGTTGCTTTTTTCGACCCATTGGTGCAAAACCGCCGAAAGCCCGAAGTCGTGACAGGGATCGGCGTGGGTGAAGTCGCCGCCTTAGTGGTCGCCGAATGCCTGCCTTATCCCAACGCGCTGCAGTACGTGGTCAAGCGAGCGGAAAGATTGGAAAACTTCGCCCAAAAATATGGCGGGGCGACTCTTTTTATCACCGGCACGCCCTTGGAACAGTTGCAGCCCCTTTTAACCCGGGAGGAAGGGGAACTGGTCGTCACGCACTACCTGGCGCCTGATACCTTCATGGTTTGGGGGCCCAAGGAAGCCGTGGAATCCCTGCAAGCTGAGACCCAAGGAACAAGGCAGATCAAAACGAACCTTCAACCGTCCCGGGGCCCCCTTTTTTCGCCTAAAGCCGTTGAACTGGAAACAGATTTAAACCGTCTTTTGACCGAGTGCTTGGAAGGCAAGCAGCTCAAAAACCCCAAGATCACCTTCCACCGCGCCAATGACGGAGAGTATGTAGGGACTCCCGAGATGGTCCGGGATGTCTTAACCCGGCAGTATTCCCGGCCTTTGGATTGGATCCAGACCGTCCGCGCCGTCAATTTACGGGGGTTCCGGACCTGGGTGGAAGTAGGGCCGGGGAAGATTTACAGTACCTTGGTGCGGAAAATCGATACTGACAACCGGATTAACAACGTGGAAGACTTGAAAAGCCTTTCCACCGCCGTCAAGGTCACCGGTTGAACGAAGGAAAACACGCATTTGCCACGGATGCGCATGTTATGAAGAACCAATTTTTTAAAATTCAAATATATTTTTTGTTTTTATCCGCGTTCGTATCCGTGCATTTGTGGCTCGTCTCGCCGTCAATTGTTTGGTCGCAGGAAGACGCTCTTTCAGCTCCTACCTTTTCGCCCGATACTCAATTAAGCACCACCGGCTCCAAACCCCCTGCCTCAAGCCAGCCCCAGACAGAACCCGCGCCTGCGGATGTGGTCGACCAAAACGGCCAACCCGCTCCGGTCGTAGGGCCCACGGCAATCCCCGTTGAAACCCCTGTGGGTTCCATATCGCCAACCCCTGAGGCAATCCCCAGTGGGCTCCTAAGCTCAAAATCACAAATTGAAACGGCGACTCCATCAATGACGCCCACACCGACATCGACGAAAACCGCCACAAAAACCCCTATCCCCCATTCCCATCCGGGCGGTACTCCTACCCAAACTCCGACGCCATCCTGGCCCCGGGTGACGACCATCCCCAATCCGGCGTACGGGGATAAAGTGATCTTTCGGGTGATGACTACGGGCCCGGCTAAAGCCCGCGTTGTGGTTTACGACCGGTTCTTCAGTAAGGTCGCCGACCTTTCGGGGGAAGGGGACCATCTTTTCGACATCCTTTGGAGTTTAAAGAATGTCTCGGAAGGCATTTACTACTATCAAACCGGGGTGACGGACGCCGCAACCGGTCAAAGCCAGATCCTGAAGATGCAGAGTTTCGCGGTCATGAGGGACCAGACCAATCCCGAAGACGCCTATTGATCCTTTTAGACCCGTTCTAAATTGAGATCCCATGTAACAGATGGGGGTCTTTTGTTCCAACAAGGCTTGGTTTTAAAGTAAAATTCAACCCGAGTCTCGTTTCTTCATTCCCAGAATCCTAGGGTGATCTGTTTTCCCGGAGTTTTATGTCCTCCTCATTGCCTGAAGTACTTATTGTGGGACGACCCAATGTGGGCAAATCCACGCTTTTTAACCGACTGGCCGGTAAATCCTTGGCTTTGGTGGACAACCAGCCTGGTTCCACCCGGGACTTGAAAAGTTCCGAGGTGGACTGGAACGGCGAGACTTTTACCGTTACGGATTCGGGCGGCTGGGTGCCGGGTGAGAAGGAATCCATCGCCCTCAAAGTGGGTGAGATGCTGGAAAAAAAGATCCGCCATGCCTCGGCCCTGGTGCTGGTGGTGGACGGGCCGGAGGGCATGACCCCGGCGGATGAACTGATCGCCCGCTCCATCCGTAAATACGGCCTACCCACCTGGGTGGCGGTCAACAAGGCCGACCAGCCGGAAAAAGGGAGGGAAACATCTGCGGATTTCGATCGGCTGGGCTTTGAGCACTGCATCCCCATATCCGCCATGCACGGCATCGGCGTGGACGACCTGCTGGATTCGCTGGTGGCGGGTCTTCTCAAATCACCTTCCCCCAAAGAGCCCAAAAAAGAGGAAAAGCGGCCTCTGAAGCTGGCGGTGCTGGGCAAGCCTAATGTAGGCAAATCCTCACTGGTCAATGCCATTTTAGGGGAAAAACGGGTTATCGTGGACGACCTGCCCGGTACCACTCACGACGCGGTCCCCGTCATTATCGAGACCGGAGAAACCCCGCTGGTCATGGTTGATACGGCCGGCATCCGACAGCACCTGAAGCAGGACAGCCGCATCGAAAAACTCAGCGTGGAGCAGGCCCTTTACGAGCTTCAAACCTGCCAGGTCGTTCTGATGGTGGTTGACGGGGAAAAAGGAATCACGCACCAGGACGTCTCCATCAGCCGAATCATCGGCGAGGCTTTCCGACCCGTGGTAGTGGTCATCAACAAATGGGATATCCACTCCCATGGGGCGGAACAATCCCGGGCCGAGAGAATCACCAAGCGGGAACTGCGGTCCATTCATTTTGCTCCCGTTTTATTCGTCTCGGCCAAGACCGGATTAAACCTGGAGAAGATACTGCCTACTGTTCACGCCATTTACGAGGAAAGCTGCCGTCAAACTCCAACACGGAAAGTCAATTTGGCTCTTCAGGAGGCGGTTTCCAAGCAATCCCCTCCCTTCCGGGGCGGACATCAGATTAAAATACTTTATGGTTACCAAAGGGTGGGACACCCGCCCGCCTTTGAGGTTTTTGCAAACCAGGCCGCAAGCGCTACTCCGGCTTACCTTCGCTACTTGGAAGCTGAGTTGCGAAAAGCCTTGGAATTGGAATACACCCCATTACAAATCGTCCTCAAAGAAAAATCGGATAAGCATGAGTTTGAAAAACGAAAATTCAAGCGAAATTTTGATCCAAACAAGAGAAAACCGCTGAAGAAATCCAAAACACGAAAACGGCTTGATGCTTAAACTCATTTTCATACCTATTGCCTATCTCTTGGGTTCCATTCCCTTTGGTTACCTCTTGGTCAAATGGGCCAAAGGCTTGGATGTGCGAACCCAAGGAAGCGGCAATATTGGCATGACAAATGTTTGGCGAGTAGCTGGTGCCGGATGGGGGATCGCAACCCTGGTACTTGATATTTCCAAGGGTGCCCTGGCGGTTTGGCTGGCTCAACATTTCGATTCATCCGACGGCTTTTTGGAGGTGCTTTGCGGGCTGGCCGCGCTTTTGGGTAACATTTTTTCGGTTTTCCTCAAGTTCAAAGGCGGCAAGGGTATTGGCGTGAGCGTGGGTGTATTTTTCACCCTTTTGCCCCTGGAAAGTGCCGCAGGCCTGGCTGCGTTCATCCTAGCCGTGGCTGTCACCCGCATGATTTCGGCCGGAAGCCTTTTAGGCGTGACCACTATGGCTCTCCTGACCCTTCATTTGGAAAAGGGGCTTAATTGGTTCTCGGGCTTGAGCCTGTTGGCCATGCTTTTAATTTGGTGGACTCATCGTCAAAACATCCAAAGGATTTTAAAAGGCACGGAAAACAAGATCGGAAAAAAGGCTTAAAATTATGAAAATTTGTGTTTTGGGAGCTGGGAGTTGGGGAATTGCTTTAAGTGCCCACCTACACCGCGCCGGACATGATATCCGTCTCTGGGAACATGACCCCGCCAAGGCTGAAGAACTGCGGCAAACTCGGGAAAACAAAGTACTCCTTCCCGGCGTCCTGTTGCCGGTTGACATTCAGATTACCTCGAGCATGGAAGAGGTCCTGGAAGGCAGGGAGGGGGTGGTTCTGGCGGTCCCTTCCCATGTGGTCCGAACCACGGTCCAAAAAGCGGTTTTTTCCTGGCCACAAAGTGCCTGGGTTGTCTGCGCCACCAAAGGGCTGGAGGAAGACAGCCATCTGCGTATGAGCCAGGTATTAAAGGAATATGTTAAAAACGAGCATCTGATTTCCGTGTTGTCAGGCCCAAGTCACGCCGAAGAAGTATCCCGAAAAATGCCGACAACCATCGTGGCTTCCTCCACCAATCAGGCCCTGGCCCATACAGTCCAAGGTGTTTTCCATTCCGATTACTTCAGGGTCTATACCTCGCCCGATGTCATCGGGGTTGAGCTGGGCGGATCCTTGAAAAACGTTATCGCCATTGCCGCGGGTATCTCGGACGGCCTGGGGCTAGGGGATAATTCGAAGGCAGCCCTCATGACCCGTGGATTGCACGAAATCACCCGGCTTGGGGTGGCGCTAGGCGCCCAGCCTCCTACCTTTGCGGGGCTAGCCGGAATGGGAGACCTAATTGTCACCTGTTGCAGCCGGCACAGCCGAAATCGTCTCCTGGGTGAGAAGATAGGGAAGGGAACCACGCTTCAACAAGCCCTGAAGGAAATGGTGATGGTAGCCGAGGGGATCAAAACATCCCATGCGGCTGTGGAGCTCGCTCAAGGAGCACAAATCGAAGTGCCCATCACCCAAGAGGTTTACAGTGTTCTTTTCGAGGGGAAAAGCGCTAGGGAAGCCGTCAAGTCCCTTTTAGCTCGATCCGCCAAGTCGGAACAGGATCCGGCGGGTTGGTAGTGAAGGCGGCAGGGCTCTCATGGGCAGGCAAAATTTTTTGGAGGTTGGGATGACCCGCAAAGACCTAATAAAAAGCCTTACGCGGTTGGGCTTGACCCGACCGCAAGCCCGGTCGGCCTTGGATTCTTTTTTCGGCTCCATTACAGCCGCCTTGAGGGAGGGGCGCAAAGTTTCTATAGTAGGTTTGGGATCGTGGGAATGGCGCGAGAGGCGATCCCGGATCGCCCGAGACCCCAAGACGGGAAAGAGGATAACCTTGACATCCCGGGAGGTGCTTTTCTTCAAGCCAGCGCCCAGCCTTCGCCAAAAATTGAAAAATTAAAAACAGTAGGTTTAAATCGGATTTCTTTCTATTGGAGAGGCGAATGGCGGAGGAAGAGAAGCTCTTTTATACCATTGGCGAAGCGGCCCAATTGATCGAGGTGAAACCCTATGTGCTTCGATATTGGGAAACAGAATTCCGTAAACTCAATCCGCAAAAATCCGTGACGGGACAGAGGACCTACCGTAAACGGGACCTCCAGGTGGCCCTGACCATCAAAAGGCTTTTATACGGCGAAAAATATACCATTGCGGGAGCAGTGAAAAAACTGGACGAATTGGACGAAAAAGGGGCCTTGGAGACGTTGGAGGGGCCCGCAGTCCCGCCGGTCCAGGAAGGTGCGCCCGAACTTCCACCCCAGGCGGAGAAAAACCTGCCGCCTATCCCCAAGGAAAAAGTTAGGGAGATGAAAAATCTGATTTCTGCCACCCGCACTATCCTGGGGAAATACAAATTGAATTGAAGGACCCCCAAAATCATCCCTTTTCACCCGCTTCTTTATCTTGATCAAGTCCTTGATTTCACTTATAGTATGCCTCCCCTCAGGGAGAGGTTTTCTGGACGGGGTGTAGCGCAGCGGCTAGCGCACTTGGTTCGGGACCAAGGGGTCGGAGGTTCGAATCCTCTCACCCCGACCAGAAAACTGTTCTGGCTGGTCTTACCGTCCAGTGGTTGGTTCGTTGGATGATCCGTCGGGGCGTGGCGCAGCCCGGTAGCGCAGTTGCATGGGGTGCAAAAGGTCGCAGGTTCAAATCCTGCCGCCCCGACCATTTTGGTGGAGCCCCAGGGGTAAGCCCATGGCTCCACGAAGAACAAACTCCGCTTGCCCAGCCGTAAGGCTTGGGTTGCCTTTTATCCCCGAGCAAGCCTGGGAATAAAAGGTGGCGTGTTCAAAGTGGTCGTTTTCCGGATCTGAGAAGCAAAGTCTCCTCGCTTTTTCCTTTTTTTCCCTACCACAATTCTTCAAAAAGTCAAAAAAAAGCTCACTTTATTCAAAAAACTGACAAAGCCAAAACCCAGACTTTAATGAGGTTTTCAAATGTTTAACGCTTTCACAGGAACAGTCCACGGAAAGGTGCAGGGGGTCGGATTTCGTTATTTTTCAAAGGGTTGCGCCGAACAGCTGAATTTAACAGGTTGGGTGCGGAATTTGCCCGATGGAAGCGTGGAGGTTTTTGCCTGTGGCCGCAGACCGACCCTGGAACAGTTTATGCAAAGCTTAAGGGTGGGTCCTGTTGGAAGCTGGGTCGAAAAGACCACATTTCAATGGCTGGAAACAAACGAAAGGCTGAATGGATTTGAAATCCGAGCGTAAAACCCAGGTGAGTCTATGAGCTTAAAAAAACGTTTAAAGTCCAGGTCTACCCGCCGGATCATCGCCCCATTGGTTCCGTTGATCGAGAAAAAACAAGGACCCGCCGCAGGGCCCAAATTGCTTGACCGCGTCACAACCGACAGCCTGAAACTTTACTTTCGTGAAATTTCCAGGGTTAAGTTGCTGACTGCCGAGGAAGAAGTAATTTTGGCCAAACGTATTGAGAAGGGCGACCTGAAGGCCAAACAGGCATTAATTGCCGCCAATTTACGCCTAGTTATCAAAGTCGCCAAAAAATACATAAATCAAGGCCTTTCGTTCCAAGATTTAATTGAAGAGGGAAATTTGGGCCTCATCAAGGCCAGTGAGAAATTCTCCTGGCGCCGTGGTTTCAAGTTCAGCACCTATGCGACATGGTGGATCCGCCAGGCCATTACTCGAGCCCTTTCCAATCAATCTCGTACGGTACGCGTTCCTGTCCACGTATCCGAGGATATCAACCGATTTGAACGCATTTCCCGCGACCTCACCCGCAAGCTGGGGCGGGACCCCAGCCTCATTGAGATTTCCAAAGCCGCCAAGCTGAAATTCGAGAAGATCCACCGCCTACAGCGCCTGGCCCAAAGAAGTATTTCTCTCGAAGTTCCGGTTGGGGATGAGGCCAATTCTAAATCCATCGCCGACTTCATTGAGGATAAGTCGGTCAACAGCCCGGCTCAAAATGTCTTTGACCAATTACGGTCCGAGAAGCTCAAAAAACTCATCGGCACGCTCAACGAGAAGGAGCAAAAAGTCATCCTGATGCGTTTTGGGTTCGACCAAGACCAACCTAAGACCCTGGAACAAACTGGTTCCCTGCTGGGTGTCACACGTGAACGGATTCGCCAAATCGAGGAAAAGGCCCTCCAAAAAATCCGTTTCATGATGAAGTCCAGCAGCGAAGAATATCGTGAACTTTTAAACGAATTTGTGTAAACTTCCCGCCTGATACAAATTATTCCGCATGTAAAAAGCTTAAAAGTGTGACGGGTCATATGTGTTTTTAGACCTTTGTTTTTACCTTTTTACTTTCCATGACTTATTATATCTTTCTAATTTTTGTAAGGAACCCATGGACCTCAAGAGCTTCATCCGCGACGTGCCAGATTTCCCCAAAAAGGGAATCATCTTCAAAGACATCACACCTCTTTTAAAACATCCCCAAGCCTTCCAGGAAGTCATCCGCCAAATGGGGGAGAAGTACCGCAGTCAAAAAATCGATTCTATCGTGGCCATGGAATCCCGGGGTTTTATCCTGGGCGGCGCTTTAGCCGTCCACTTGGGCATTTCCTTCATCCCCGTGCGAAAGCCTGGCAAGCTGCCTTGGAAGACCTTGCGGGAAACCTACGATCTGGAATATGGGAAGGACACCTTAGAAATCCACCTGGACTCCATCGCTAAGGGCGACAGGGTACTGGTCTTAGACGACGTTTTAGCCACTGGCGGCACCGCCGCAGCCACTGTTCGTCTGGTGGAAAGGGCTGGGGGCCAGGTGGCGGGGACTTGTTTCCTCATTCAGTTGGGTTTCCTAAACGGCCATGAAAAATTGAAAAGCATCCCCATTTTCTCTATACTTCACTACTGATTTTTCGGCTTTCCTTTACCAAGGGCGTTTTACAGGAAACGGCCCTCGTAGCTCAGTTGGATAGAGCGACCCTTTCCTAAAGGGTAGGTCACGCGTTCGATTCGCGTCGAGGGTACCATTCGGATGAGGCCTTCCCAACTTGGGAAGGCTTCGATTTTCAGTCGTTATTCAAAGGCGTACTTCGCCCGGCAATCCATGGCTTCACAAGGACTTTAAAATGGCATCCCATTTTGGCGGTATGAAACCGATGCTGCAGGAAAAATCCAAAAAGGATCAATGGCTGAGTTGGGCTAGGACCCACCAAGAGTTCATCACGGTGGCTGGTATTGTCCTGCTTTTGCTTGGAATCGGCATTCCCTACGTCCTGCATAGCCGGGAACAAAGCGAAAAAGACGCCCAAGGCGTGCTTTCCCTAGGCCAATACTACTTTCATTCGCCGGTCGACCCCAAAAACGGGCCTTTTAAAAGCGATGTGGAACGCCTTCAACAAACCCTCCAAACCTTCCAGCGCATCCTGACCGACTATTCCTCGACCCAAGCTGCCAAATTGGCACGATACTATGTGGCCAAATGCCAGTATTCCCTGGGTCAATATACCCAGGCTTACGCCAATTTCGACACCAGTACGCAGGAATTAAAGGACGTTCCACTGGGTGCTGAGGCCTACTTGGGCAAGATTCTCTGCTTGGAAGCCCAAAACGAGTTTCCCCAGGCCGCCACCTGGGCCGAAACCTTCCTAAGGGAGCATCCCGACAGCTTCCTAGCCGGGGAAGTGCGACTGGATCTTTCGGATATTTACCTGAAGACCAACGACAAGGCTAGGGCGGTGGACCAGCTCAAAACCCTGGCCCAGACCGACGCCGACGATGATTGGGGCAAAGAAGCCGAACGGCGGTTGAAGGAGATGCAATCCTAACCACGTCTGAAGGCGCGAAAGGGGTATGTGTGATGGCAAGCATTCCTGTTTAAACCTTCACGCTGTTTTCTTATTTTCCCCATTTTTCCTCCAAGTATTTTCGGATCCTTACCACTCCCTCTTGAAACACCTCCGGCCGGGGTAAAAGGCTTAAAACCAGGAAACAACCTTCGGGGAAGTCGTAAAAAGACCCGGGGTGGATCAGGACCCGGTGCTTTTCCAAGAGTTCTAGTACGATGGGTTCGTCGAGAGCCCTTTTTCCCTTTATTTCCACCAAAGCGTACCATCCACCTTGGGCAGGCCAAACCATGGCTGGACCTAGGCCTTGGAGCTGTTCGGATAGGAATTGCCGGTGGTGAAGGACCCTCGCCATCAACTGTTTTTGGAAAGCGGGAGCGAAGGCCAGTAAATCCGGTAGCGCCCTTTGGACCGGAGTATTGACCGATAGATAGGTATCGGCAACCAGTTCCAGGCGGTCCCGGCATTCGTCGAGGATTTTGGCGGGGCCGTCCAGGAGGATCCAGGAAAGTTTCAATTGGGGCGTTCCCAGGCTTTTGGAAAGGCCTCCCAGTCGGAAAGAAAGGCTTCCGGAGGGGGTCCAAGGCTTGAAGGCATGGCCGGGATAGGTAAAATCAGAAAAGACTTCGTCTGATATATAGGCCCATTGGTTTTCCTCACAGAGTCGGCCCAGGGAATCCACGTCCTGGCCGCTTAAAAAGGTGCCGGTGGGGTTATGGGGGTTGACGACGATTAATCCCTTGCAGGCTTCCGGGGCCGCTTTTTCAAGCCGGTCCCGGTCCACCGGCCAATTCGCCAAAGTCTGTAAGAAGTAGGGAACCAGTTCCAAGCCTTCCAGACGTAATAAATGCTCTAAAAGAGGATAGCTGGGTGTGGGAACAAGGAAACAGTTGCCGGGATTTCCCAATATCTTGAAAAGATAGGAATAAGCTTCGCTGGTGCTGGCAGTTAAAACAATATTTTCCATAGCCACCTTCTGACCTTTGGCATTCAAGTAGTCTGCCAGGGCTTGGCGGGCCTCGGGTAGCCCAAAGGATTGGGGGTCGTAAATGAAGGCGGACGGTTTGCCCAAGGATTCAAGGATGGAAGGGGGGTAATGAAAACCGCACCGGGTGGGATTGGACTCGGTGAGGTCGATAATCCCGCCTCTAACAGCCTTCTGAATGGCTTTAGATATAGGGTTTGGGGTTAAATCCGCAGGAGTACGACTGGAAAAACGCATTTCAATTGCCTCAAGTGAAACTTGATGGGTTAAAGAATAGTTTTGGAGCTTACACTTGAACACTTTAAG
>JASHQZ010000035.1 GCA_030038835.1 candidate division FCPU426 bacterium | reverse complement strand
GAAGTTTTAAGTTGATGACATTTTCCGACCGAAATCCGGGCGGAAAATCTCCGGAACTCAAAACTCAACACTCCAAACTCAGAACTCCGCCTGAAGGACGGATTGGTCCCTGGTCATGGAGGAATCCGATGGCGAAAGTGGTGCTGAAGAACGTCAGCAAGGTTTACGCGAATAACGTGGTGGCGGTCAACAATGTCAACATCGAGATCGCGGACAAGGAATTTTTGATCCTGGTGGGACCCTCGGGCTGCGGCAAGTCCACCACGCTGCGCATGGTGGCGGGCCTGGAGGAACTTTCCGGCGGGGAGATCCGCATCGACGACGTATTGGTGAACGACGTTCCCCCCAAGGACCGCGATATCGCCATGGTGTTCCAAAACTACGCCCTTTATCCCCACATGACGGTCTTCGAGAACATGGCCTTCGGCCTGAAGCTGCGCAAATATCCCAAGGAAGAGATCAAGCAGCGCGTGTACGAGGCCGCCAACATCCTGGGCATCCAGGAACTCCTGAACCGCAGGCCCAAGGAACTCTCGGGCGGCCAGCGCCAGCGCGTGGCCGTGGGTCGCGCCATCGTGCGCAAGCCCAAGGTTTTCCTCTTCGATGAGCCCCTTTCGAACCTGGACGCCAAGCTGCGCGTGCAGATGCGCGCCGAAATCTCCAAACTCCATACCCGGCTCCAGGCCACCATGATCTACGTCACCCACGACCAGCTGGAGGCCATGACCATGGGCGACCGCATCGCGGTCATGAAGGACGGTTACGTGCAGCAGATCGCCGATCCCATCACCCTCTATGAGAAGCCGGTCAACAAGTTCGTGGCCGGGTTCATCGGCACTCCCGCCATGAACTTCATGGAAGGCACCCTCAACAAGAAACGCACGGGCATCTATTTCAACGAGGAAAACTTCGAGATCAAGCTGCCCGACCATTTCGCGCCCCAGGTGGAAAGCCACGTGGGCAAGGAAGTCATCCTGGGCATCCGCCCGGAGGATATCCACGACAAGATGGACGCGGCTAACGCCGGGCCGGACAACACCATCAGCGCCACGGTCGAGATCATCGAGCCCTTGGGCGCGGAGGCCTACCTCTACCTGACCACGGGTAAGAGCCCCTTCATCGCCCGGGTCAGCAGCCACGAGCAAATTGAGATCAACCAGGACATCGAACTGGTCTTCAACATGCAGAAGGCTCACATCTTCGACAAGGAAACGGAGAAGTGCCTGACGAACTGACGGCGGTTCACGGTTGGGGTTCGCGGCCGACAGGGAAAAAAGACCTCTAGCAATACCGTAAAACAAAAACCGGGGGAAAATCCGCCCCGGTTTTTGTTTTTATAAGCTAAAATCTCCTGGCTGTTGAAGGATGTTAAAAAATGCTTCCGGCCATAACTCGCCGGAGGGCGCCAGGATTGTCTGGGTTTTCCTTTCGGCCGTGAACTGACTCTGGGGGTTTTATGAAAATCGCCGTGGTAGGGACGGGCTACGTGGGGCTGGTCACCGGCGCCTGCTTCGCCGACCTGGGCAACGTCGTCACCTGCGTGGACGTGGACCAGGAAAAGGTCCGCCAACTGAAAAAAGGCCATGTGCCCATTTTTGAGCCGGGGCTGGAGGAAATCATCGGGCGCAACCGGGGAGGCCGGCTTTCCTTCACCACCGATCTTGCCCGGGCCGTGCAGTCCTCCGATTTCATCTTCATCGCCGTCAGCACGCCCCCCGGCAAGGATGGGGAAGCGGATATCGCCAACGTCAGGGCCGTGGCCCAGGGCATCGCCAGGTCCATCAACCGCTACAAGATCATCATCAACAAAAGCACGGTGCCCATTGGCATGGGCGACATCGTCACCCAGATCATCATCAAACACGGCCCGAAGGGTGTCTCGTTCGACGTGGTGTCCAACCCCGAGTTCCTGCGGGAGGGATCGGCCGTGGCCGACCTCCTGAGGCCCGAGAGGGTGGTTATTGGCGCCACGCGGCGCACCGCAGCCCAAAAGGTGGCGGAAATCTACAAGCCCCTCCATTGCCCCATCCTGATCACGGACCTGAAGAGCGCCGAGATGATCAAATACGCCTCCAACGCCTTTCTGGCCACCAAGATCTCCTTCATCAACGAGATTGCCAACCTTTGCGACAAGGTGGGCGCGGACGTGCTCCAAGTCACCCGCGGCATGAGCTACGACAGCCGCATCGGTTCCCAATTCCTCAACGCGGGCCTGGGGTTCGGCGGAAGCTGTTTTCCCAAGGACGTGGCGGCTTTGGTGCACATCGGGAAAACCAACGGTTACCCCTTCCGTATCCTTCCCAACGTCCTTTCGGTCAACGACCACCAGCGGGCCCTTTTCGTCCAAAAAACGCAAAAAGCAGTCGGGAACCTGCGCGGCAAGACGCTGGCGGTTTGGGGGCTTTCCTTCAAACCCAACACGGACGACCTGCGGGAGGCACCGGCCCTCTCCATCGTCCCGGCCTTGAAGTCCAAGGGTGCCCGGCTCAAGATCTACGATCCGGCCGCCATGGGCAAGGCCAAGCCCCTCTTCAAGAACGTGAAGTATTGTAAGAGCCCCTACGAGGCGGCCCAGGGGGCGGACGCCGTACTGGTCCTGACCGACTGGAACGAGTTCCAGCAGATCGACTTCCTAAAGTTGAAGCAAGCCGTCCGCCAGCCGGTCCTGGTGGACGGGCGCAACATGTACGACCCCCAGGAGATGGCTGAGAAAGGCTTCGCGTACCACGGCATGGGGCGGGGGGAAGTCGCCGCCTTCTAACGGCAGCTCTGAGTTTTGAGTTTTTAGTTTTGAGTTGATGTGAGTTTTTGAACCTTTGGTTCAAAAACATTCCATAACTCAACACTTAGAACCTCTAACAAAAATCAAAAATAAAGGCGATTTGAACCACCAAGGACACTAAGCTCACCAAGAAAGGCAAAAAAGAACTCGAATTTGCTTAGATTCAAAATATTATCCCTTAGCTGTTCTTGGTGTACTTGGTGACCTTAGTGGTTAAATGGTTTTTTTGTTAGAGACTCTTAGGACTCATAACTCAAAACTTGCGGAATTAAACGTTCGTGAGTTTTCTTGATCCAGGAGCGTTTTCGATGAAAATAGCTTTGTTGGGTTCATCGGGGATGCTGGGCTCCAAGATTGCCGAGGTCTTCCGGACCCGGGGCTATGAGCTGGAATGCCCCTCCCGCGCGGAAGCCGACTTGGAATATCCCCACACCCTGGAACGGTTTTTCAACTCCCATGCCTTTGACGCGCTGGTTAATTGCGCGGCCTTCACCCAAGTGGACGCTTGTGAGGAGCCAGCCAAGTTTTCCATGGCCCTCAACATTAATGGCACGGCGGTAGGGTGGCTGGCCAAGCTCTGTCAAAAAAACCACCGGGTCCTGGTCCACTATTCCACCGATTACGTCTTCAACGGCCGCAAGGAGGAGCCCTACTCGGAAGCGGACCCCACCGATCCCATCAACACTTACGGCCGG
>JASHQZ010000337.1 GCA_030038835.1 candidate division FCPU426 bacterium | reverse complement strand
CCCGCGCCCCCGGAGAACGCCTCCCGCGCCGCCTCCCCATCCGCGCCGGCCACCGTCGCCGCGCCTTCGGAAGGCGCTCCAGCGGCCGAGGCAGCCGGCAAGGCCGTCCCCAGCCGGAAAACCGCCCAAGTCCCGGCCCAATCCGTGACCCTGGAAACCGACGATTACATCGCGGTTTTTTCCAACCAGGGGGGGGTGCTGACCAGCTTCCAGCTGAAAAAATACCCCAACCGGGAAACCCACCAGCCCATTGAACTGGTCAACCCGGATCCCAGCCATCCCAAACCTTTTTCCCTTTCCTACGACCCCATCCCGGACTTGAACCAAAAAATGTTCGAGGTGAAGGGGGCTTCGGCAAAACTTTCCAAACCGGGGGAGAAGGCGAGTTTGTCTTTCCGTTTCGTGGACGGCGACGGACGGGTCCTGGAAAAGGAATTCGGGTTCACCAACGGAAACTACTTGTTGGACTTCAACGTGACGGTGAGCCAGACGGGAGGCGGCACCACGCCCGCTTCCAGCCTGACGGTGGAATGGGCCGATACCTTGGGCCAGGACGAGAGCGTGGGTACCAACCCGAATGGCAAAAGGACCTTTTACCAATCCAGCCGGTACGGCGGATACCGTGTGGCCACCCTTTCGGCCAGCGGGGTGGATTTTGAGCGCCCCAAGGGCTCCGAGGAGTCCACCGAAATCGCCAATGCCATTTGGACGGGCTTGGCCAACCAATTTTTCGCGGCCGTGATGATCCCCGACCCTTCCACCGGGGGAGCCTCCGCCCAGGTCCTGCGGGATTTCCACGCTTACCTGGTGCCCACGGAGGAAAACCCCAATCCGGGGGAAAACCCCAAATCCTTTAACCCCCGTCCCGAGCTGGTTTTCGCGGGCCAGGCCCTGAAAAGCGGCGAAAGTTTCAAGCGCAACGGCCAAGTCTTTGTGGGGCCCCAGGAATACCAGCTGCTCAAGGGGCTGGGCCTGGATCCGGTGATGGACTTGGGCACCTTCGGCTTCATCGCCGTCTACCTGCTCAAGCTCCTCCAATGGTTCGACACCTGGTGCCATAACTGGGGTTTGGCGGTGATCCTGCTTTCCATCCTGGTCAAGCTGGCCCTCTGGCTTCCCACCCACAACAGCTACAAGGCCATGTACCTCAACTCGCAAAAGATGCGCGAGATCCAGCCCAAGATGGACGCCTTGAAGCGCAAGTACCCCGACGACCCGCAAAAGCAGCGGGAGGAGCAGGCCAAGCTTTTCCAGGAGGCGGGCATCAACCCCCTGGGCGGCTGCCTGCCCATGTTCCTGCAGTTGCCGGTGATCTACGCCCTTTACGCCGCCTTGGGCCACAGCATCGAGCTGCGCGGGGCCGGGTTCCTTTGGCTCAAGGACCTGACCCTTTTCGATCCGTTCTACGTGCTTCCCCTTCTGGTGGGAGGAACCATGATCCTCCAGCAGAAGGTGTCGGGCCAGATGGCCACCCAGGCCACCGGCCAACAAAAAATGATGATGTGGATGATGCCGGTTATTCTCACGTTCGTTTCCACCAAGTGGCCCTCGGGGCTCCTGCTTTACTGGGTGGTGACAAACGTCCTTTCAATGGTCCAGCAGAAAGTGGTGAACCGGGAAATCCAACAACACAAGAAGAAAGTCGAGGAAGGCAAGCCATGAGAAATTATTCGAATCAGCAGGGTGGAAGGCCCCCGGGAAATACCTCCAGGCCCCAGGGCAACCGGGGCGGCGGTTACAAGGGGCAGGGCGGGGGCGGGCATTACCGCGACCGGGAAGGCCGGGACAACCGGGACCACCGGGGCGGGGGAGGC
Organism: candidate division FCPU426 bacterium; assembly: GCA_030038835.1. Lineage (GTDB taxonomy): Bacteria > Oederibacteriota > Muellerivitia > Muellerivitales > Muellerivitaceae > JAJPJW01. The sequence continues at coordinate 1,761 of JASHQZ010000337.1, read as the reverse complement.
TACGGCAGCCGCCCGGGCGGCCGTTACGAGGAGAGGCCGCGGGGAGACCGGGGCGAGCACCGCCATGGCGGCGGCCGCACCGGCGGTTATTCCGGCGGCAACCGGTACGAGCGCCACGAGCAAAGGCATGAGCGCGAGGAGCGCCCGCGGTATGAGGGCACGCCGGGCCCCCGCGGCAGCTCTTGGGTGGAAGTGACGGGCCGGTCCGTGGAGGACGCGTTAGAGGAGGCCAGCCGGCGCTTCAACGTCAATGGGGCCGACCTGAAAACCGAAACGGTGGAGGAAGGCAGCAAGGGCTTCCTGGGGCTGGGCGCCAAGCCCGCCAAGGTCAAGATTTCCCTCAAGCCCTCGGCCGTGCCCCCCTTTGCCGAAGGGGTCTTGAGCCGCCTGCTGCGCGGCATGAGCCTGCCGGACAAAGTGGCCGTGAAGAAAGACGAGGATTCCAACATAGTGTTGAACATCCAGGGTCCCTCCAGCGGCACCCTGATTGGCCGCCACGGCCACACCCTGGAAGCCTTGCAGTACCTGGTATCCAAGATGGTGCAGCGCGTGACGGGGGACGAGAAGTCCATTGTGATCGTGGACGTGGAGAATTACCTGGAGCGCCAGAAAGACAAGTTGAAGGAACTGGCCCTTTCCCTGGCCGGCAAGGCCAAGGAAACGGGCGTGGAGGTCCCCATGCGGCCCATGAGCTCCAAGGACCGCCGCGTGGTGCACCTGGCCCTGAAGGACCACGAGCATGTCACCACGGAGAGCCGGGGTGAGGGACTGCGCCGCAAGGTGGTGATCGTGCCCAAGGTGAAGGCCGAAGCCCCTTCGACGGGTTCGACTCCTTCGGGCCCCTCAGGGCAGGCAGACCCCGTGCAGGCCCCTGCTACTGCGCCCGCCGAGGAATCCGGCAGCGCGGCCCCAGTGGAGATGAAGACCGTGGTTCCGGACGCCCAGCCGGTCCCGGTGGCGCAGGCCGCCGCGCTGCAAACTCCCTCCGAGGGGCCCGAGCCCGGCAATAGGGCGCCCAAGGAACCCGAGCTGGACGACAACATCGGGAACAAGGCGTAACGGCAGCTCACAGTCGACAGGTAAAGCTAAAAGAAAAGGCTCTCCCCCAACCGGGAGGGCCTTTTTTATTTTCGCCGTCATTGCGAGGAGATGCCCCGATAGGGGCCGTTTAGCGACGTGGCAATCTCAGGTTGTAATAACCTATTAAGCGGCAAAAACCTGTGATTCCCACGTCGCAAATCAAGCCTATCGGCTTTGCTCCTCGGAATGACAGCAAACTGAGACACTACCTCAGGTTGTGGTAAATTGGTTTTCTTATGTATCACCTTGAAGATACCATTTGCGCCATTGCCACACCCGCCGGGGTGGGTGGAATCGGCATCGTTCGTGCGTCCGGGGAGAAGGCTTTTCCCCTCGCCGAGAAAATATTCGTTTCCTCTCATTCATTGGAATCGAAACGGCAGGTCCTTTTCGGGAAGTTCAGAAGCCCTTCCACCGGTGAAATCTTGGACGAAGGCCTCCTTCTGGTCCTGCCCAAACCTCACAGCTACACCACCGAGGACGCGGTGGAGTTCCACGCCCATGGAAGTCCGGCCGTCCTGGAAAGGCTTATGGAGGCCCTGGTTTCCTTGGGCGCCCGGCCGGCCGAGCCGGGGGAATTCACCTACCGCGCTTTCCTGAATGGAAGGCTGGATTTGACCCAGGCCGAGGCGGTGGAAGCCCTGGTCTCCGCCCAGGGCGAGGCGGCAAGGCGGCAGGCCT
>JASHQZ010000336.1 GCA_030038835.1 candidate division FCPU426 bacterium | reverse complement strand
CGAAATCGGCAAGAAAATAAGATTTGCAAACGAAATTCCGAAGAATGTTGCGATGAAGGCAGTGGCAATGGAGGCCACTAACGTGTTGGCGTCGGAATTGCCTCCTCCAAATTCAGAGAGTGCGTGAACAAGGCCGATGACGGTCCCGATGATGCCTAGAGTCGGGGCGAAACCACCGAAGGTACCGAAGATGCTTTCCCCCACCTTGTGTCTAGACTCCAAAAAGGCGATATCCGTTTCCATGATATTGCGGATCATTTCGATATCCGTTCCATCTACCACCAACTGAAGGCCCTTTTTGAGGAAAGGATCTTGGATGGCTTCAGCTTCCTCTTCCAAACCCAGCAAGCCTTCCCGGCGGGCCTTAGTGGCAAAACCCACCAATTGGGTGACGATGGCAGCCGGATCTAATTCCTGTTTTTTGAATGCCTTCCGGGTCACCGGCCAAATTTCCTTAATATTATCGAATGGAAAGCTCATTATGGTTGCACCAGCGGTGCCAAAGAAAATAATGATGAAAGCCGGACCCGAGGCCAATACAAATTTGCCGAGGTCTAGATGATCCAACAAAGATCCGCCAATGACCCCGAGCCAACCAACTGCAAGCCCAATGACCGTTGCTAAATCCACAATATCACCTCCCTAAATTTTCGTGGACATCCGCTAGTTGAAGAGCCCGGGCCCTCCGGACAAAAGCAATGGACGAAATCTCGTCCAAAAACCGCTGTTCCTCGCTCAGGACTTCTTGGGCGTGGGCGCGGAATTGTTTTTCTCTTAAATTTTCCAAGAGCCGCCTATCTCGGGAAGCTTTCACAACGGCCTGTCGCCGTCGCTCCACTTCCTTCATCCATTCCTTCTCACGGCGGCGCAGTTCCTTCTCCCGCCTTAAAAGCCAGTCCTTGTACTGGCAGTAAGCCATGGCGTCGTCGGCATTAAAGGCTCCGATTTTTTCAAACTCCCCATATCTCTCCAGGAAAGCCTTCTCTTCCTCCGAATGGGCCCTCAAGGAATCCTCGATCTTCAAAAGTTCACCTTGGGCCTGCGCGAGTTCCCTTATCCGCAGTTCCTCCACTTGTTTTCGAAGCCGTAAAACCTGCTCCAACCGGAACCGAAACCGCCTCGCCATAGCGCTCCTTAACCTAGAAAGCCCTTCATTTTTTGAAGCGTCTCAGCCCACGGAGCCGTTTCCTCGCGTTGCTGGCGGAGGAAATTTTGAACGGCGTCCAGCCGTTTGAGGGCGTCATCCACCTTGGGATTGCTGCCCTTGACATAGGCCCCAATCGACACCAAATCTTCCGCGCTTTTGTAGGTGGCCAGCAACGAGCGAATACGAGCGGCCGCTTCCAACTGTTCCTTCCCCACAATGTCCCGCATCACGCGGGAAACACTCTCCAAAACGTCGATCGCGGGATAATGGTTCTGCGAAGCCAGTTCCCGCGACAACACCACGTGGCCGTCCAAGATCGCCCGGCAGGCATCGGCTACGGGTTCATTCATATCGTCCGCTTCCACAAGGATCGTATAAAGCCCCGTGATGCTGCCCTGGTGGGAGGTAGTGCCCGCCCTTTCCAGAAGCTTCGGCAAAAGCGCGAACACCGAGGGTGTATAGCCCTTGGTGGTGGGCGGCTCGCCGATGGCCAGCCCCACCTCTCGCTGGGCCATGGCAAAACGGGTGATGGAATCCATCATCAACATCACGCGCTTGCCTTGGTCCCGGAAATATTCCGCCACAGCCGTGGCTACCAAAGCGGCCTGAATTCGGATGAGGGATGGCTGGTCGGAAGTGGCCACCACCACCACGCTTCGCTTCAGGCCCCTTTCCCCCAAATCCCTCTCTAAGAAATCCCGTACTTCCCTTCCGCGCTCTCCCACCAGCGCGATGACGTTGATGTCCGCTTCCGTGTTTCGGGCTATCATCCCTAAAAGGGTGCTCTTGCCCACGCCCGAACCGGCGAAAAGCCCCAGCCTTTGACCCTCGCCCAGGGTCAAAAGCGCGTCCATAGCCCTCACACCGGTCACCACCGGCTGGGTGATGCGGCGACGTTCCATGGCGGGCGGTGGTTCGCGGTAGATGGGGTAGCTTTCCCGTGTGGAGCCCAAAGGCCCTATGCTATCCAAGGGCTTGCCCATGGCATCGATCACCCGGCCCAACAAGGCGTCACCCACGGCTACTTTAAAAGGTTGGCCCGTCCGCACCACTTCGCTGCCGGGCCCCAAACCCCTCATTTCTCCTAAGGGCATTAATAAAACCCGGTGCTGCCTAAACCCCACCACCTCGGCTAAAACCGGTTCGCCCGTGCCGTTAGCGGCCGTAATCCAGCAGGCTTCTCCCACGGAGGCTGCAGGCCCGGAGGACTCAATCACCAGTCCCACCACTTGTTCCACCCTTCCGTTTACCCGGGTGATGTCAGTTCCCCTCAATCTTTTCTTCAAATCCTCCAATGGAGGGAGGATGTCGTTTAAAACCGGATTCATGGTCTCCCTCCCAATCCTCACCAAACCCCCGCTTAAAGGGACATACTTTCTTTTAAGGAGTCTTTCACCTGCGCTACCACCGTGGATAAACGGGCGTCCACCGAACCCGCCTCGGTTTCCAAAACGCAGCCGCCACGCTCGATCCGGGCATCGGGGACGATTTCCAAGTCCCCCGCGCCAACGGACAACTGCAACTGTTCTTTTTGGGCTTCCACTTCTTCCACATCCTCTGGATTAAGGTGCAGTTTGAGGTGCACCTGATCCTGGGCTTTCTTGATCACCTCTTGGGCCAAATCCAGCACCATCTGATGGTGCCGTTTGGCCTCTTTTTGGAGGCACTTGTGAAGCGCTTCACCGACCAACTCCACCAAGATTGGCTGCATTTCCCCCAGGAGCCTTTTGCGCTCCTCCGTCGCCCCCTCTGCGATGTCATTCCATTTCTTGACGGCTTCCGCATAGGCCTGCCGGCCTTCCTCGCGCCCCTTTTCGATCCCCTCCTGGCGGCCCCTTTCGATCCCTTGTTGGTGCCCCTCCTCAACGGCCGTTTCTTTTAAAGCCTGGGCTTCCTTTTCCGCCTCTTCCTTGGCCTTAGTGGCAAGGTCGCTGGCTTCCCAACGAGCCTGCTCCACGATCTCATAAGCGTTTTTCCGGGCCGCCTGCTCAATGGCCTTCGCTTTCTCTTCGGCCTCAACCCTGGCTTTTTCGGCCGTTTCCTCCGGCGTGGGTTCCGCCGGAGCAACCTCCGGTGTGACCTCGGCGGCCTCCGGGTTTTCCGGAAGGAAAAAAGGTTGGAATTCGTCCGTGTCCAACGTAGGCCGAGGTTCGGATATCCTTTTCTTGGCCTCTTCCTTAATCCTTCTTTGGATTTCCTCCTGCCAGGGGACGTTGTCCACCAGGTAGCCTTGTATCGAGTACTGGTAATCCTGATTGGACAAAACTCCACGGCTCATTTGTATTCAATCTCCTAAGACCAAGGTTTCGGCACTTTATTTAAGACCCTGCCAAAGCCCGACAGTCGCCCTTAAATCATGACCTCTTCTTCACCGCCGCGGGCGACGACGATTTCCCCCATTTCCTCAAGCTGCCGGACAACGTTGATAATTTTTTGTTGGGCCTCTTCCGCGTGTTTCAATCGGACCGGCCCCATGACTTCCATGTCCTCCTGGATCATCGCCTTGGCGCGGCTCGACATGTTCTTCAAAATATGTTCCTTGACTTCTTCCTTGGCGCCTTTTAGCGCGAGCGCCAAGTCCTTGGCGTCCACCTCGCGCAAAATTTGCTGGATAGTGCGGTTGTCCAGGGCCACGAGGTCGTCAAAGACGAACATGAGACGCTTCACTTCCTCGGCCAACTCGGGATTGACCTCCTCCAGTTTTTCCATGATGGCTTTTTCGGTGGAGCGGTCGGCTCGGTTGAGTACCTCCGCCAGGGAGCGGACACCGCCCGCAGCCGTAAACTCTTGGGTGAAGATGGAGGAAATGCGGCGCTCCAGAACGCGCTCGATTTCCATGACCACGTCGGGCGCAGCGCGGTCCAGGATGGCGATGCGGGTTGCCACATCCACCTGGATGTCCGTGGGCAGGGCCCCGAGGATGGTGGCCGCGTGATCCGGCGTCAGGTGCGCCAGGATCAAAGCGATGGTTTGGGGATGCTCGGCCTGGATGAAATTCAACAGCTGTTGGGGATCGGTGCGTTTAATATAATCAAACGGCGTCATCTGCAAGGAGCCCTGCAGGCGGTTGATGATCTCCATGGCCTTATTAGCGCCCAAGGCCTTTTCCAGGATTTCGTGGGCGTATTCCACGCCGCCCTGGGAGATGTATTCCTGCGCCGCGGCGATGTTGAGGACTTCCTGCATCACCGAGTCTTTTTCTTCGGGTGTGATCTTCCTTAAATTGGCGATCTGGAGGGTGACCTGTTCGACCGTCTCCTCTTTCAAATGCTGGTAGATCTTAGCCGCCAACTCCGGCCCCAGGGAAATGAGGAGGGCCGCGGCTTTTTGCTCACCCGTCAACGCAGCTTTCTTTTTGGTTTCCGCCATGAAGCCTACTCCTCAGAGAGCCATTTCTTGATGATTTGGGCGATATTCTCGGGATTCTTGTTCGCCATGTCGAAAACTTCCTTGCGCACAGCCTCGCGTTTCTTGGCTTCACGGGCCGCCTCGGCGCGGGCCAAGTCCTCAGCCGTCACGTCGGTGGTGATAATGTCCTCTACCTGGGGCATCATGACCGGTTCCTCCGGCGCTTCTTCTAGCGTCTCCACGTATTGCTTTTCCTTCTTGGGCTTCAAGAGTGACCTCAGGAAGAGCAGGGCCCCGAAGGCCATCAAAACCAGGAGGCCAATCTTTCCCAGCGTCATGATCATGTTCTGATGTTCTTCCATTTGGTTCTCCTTCAGACTCGCCAAGGCCTGGGTGTTGTCAAAGGGCATGTTTTCCACGTCCACTTGATCACCCCGGTTCAAATCCAAACCCGCGGCCGCCGTAACCGCCGATTTAATGGCCTCCACCTGCTGCGGTTGCAGGTTGTCCACGAAAACCCCCACCGATATCCGCTTGGGGGAACCGGGCGCCACGACTTCGTGCTTGACCGTACGGTTGATTTCGTAATTGGTAGTTGTCTCCTCCTTGGAATATTGGGAGTTGGTACCGGCGACCGCCTGGTATCCCGGAATGTTGGAATCAGTGCCCGGCACGCCTCCCACCACCGAAGCCGGGAACCCCCCGTCGCCCACGTATTGTTCGCGCTTAGTCTCCTGAGAGCGGGCGATGCCCTGACCGTCCACCACGGGCTCGAAGGTTTCCGAATCGCTCTCCGTCTTGTCGAAGTCCAGTTCGGCCGAAACCTTGACGGAAAAATGGCTGTTGCCTTCCAACACCTTGCCGAGCATGGAGGTGATTTTCGTCTCCAGGTCCCTCTCGAAGTTTTGCTGGACCTCCAGTTGGTGCAGCGCGAGTTTGGCCTGTTGGGTCAGGGTGCTGCCATCGGGGTTATCCGGGTTGTTGTCCTGTTGTTCCTCCTGGATGAAGGCGGAAAGGATGTTGCCCTTGCTATCGATTACGTTGACGTTCTCGGGCTGTAACCCTTCCACGCTAGCGGCCACCAAATGTACGATGCCGCGCACTTGCTCTTTTTTCAGTTGGGCGTCAGGCTTGAGTTCCAGGACCACCGAAGCGGTGGTGGGCTTCTCTTTTTCGGTAAACAGCTCGGGCTCCGGCATCACGATGGAAACACGGGCGCTCTCGATCTCTTGGAGACTGCCGATGGTGCGCTGCAGGTCGCCTTCCAAGGCCCTCTTGTAGTTGACCTTTTGGGTGAAATCAGTTTCTCCCCACTTAGGTTGGTCAAAGATCTCAAAGCCGACGCCTGAACCGCGTGGAAGCCCTTGGCCCGCCAAGTCTAGGCGCGTATCGTAAACCCTGTCTGAAGGGACCAAAACCATGATGAGGTTATCCCGGCCTCTCACCTGGTACGGAATGTTTTCTTTCTTGAGTTCGGTGGTGACTTCGGCGGCGTCCCTTTCCTCAAGGCGGGAATAGAGGACCTCATATTTAGATTGGGAGGAAAGCAGGATAAAAACCATCAAACCCAGGAAAAGGGTCGCGGGAATGACAATCAAGAGAACTTTCTGGAGGGTGTTAAACCGGCCCCAAGCTTCCTTGAACTGCTGCATCAGTTGTTGGAAAAAATTGTTCAATCGTTCCTCACCCTTGCGGAATCAAGGCATCACCTAGCCAGCCAACCGCTTCAACCGCAACAGAACCACACTCATTGCATGCAAAAAGAACAAAGACCATGCGGTGGAACATGGAGTTCTCAAGAAATGCTTCGTCTTCCTCCGCTTTCAATTTTTTCTTTAGCGGCTTCTAAAGCTGCATTTGGTTGATGGATTGGTAGGCTTCCAAAACTTTGTTACGGATTCCAATGGCGTATTGCAACGTCAAATCGGCTTTTTCCATGGCAATCTCCACATCATGCAGGTTGTCTTCCCCGCCAATAGCCAAGTTTTGAATGGCGCCGTTAGCCCCAATTTGACTGTCATTGAGGTCCCCCATGGCTTTTTTCAACAAATCCTTGAAGCTGGATGGCGAAACCTCAGCAGCGTTCTGGGCGCTATCCACCGTAATGGGCGCAATGGGAAGGATAGGGCCTTGAGTTAGGGAAACCGGCATTTGTATAGGTTGGATTTCCATCATTTTATTTCAACCTTCAAACGATTTTTTTAGCATCGTCTAGAATTACTTTCCGATCGTCAGGGCTTGCATAGCCATAGACTTGGTGGCGTTGAAAGCCGTGATATTCGCCTCATAGGCTCGCGTAGCCGAAATCATGTCCACCATTTCATTGACTGTGTTGACATTGGGATAAGCCACGTAACCCTCGGCATTGGCGTCGGGGTGGCCTGGGTCGAAAACCATGCGAGGGGGGGACGGATCCTTTTCAATGCCCACCACACGGACTCCCACCGGCAACCCTTCTGGTGTCATCATGGACACCAGGGGTGCAAAGGATGGGGATGGATCGAACCGCGGCGCGAAAACCACTCTCTGCCGGACGTAGGGTCCGCCTTCCACGGTCCGGGTGGTGTCAGCGTTGGCAATGTTATTGGAAATTACGTCCAAGCGCAGGCGCTCAGCGGTCAAGGCCGAGGCCGAGATGGCGAAGGGCGCGAAAACGCCGGAGAGGGCTCCCATGGGTTACTCCTTTCCTTCAGTGATGGAATGCCTCAAAAGACCAAAATAACGTCCCGTCACGTCCGCCAAGCTATTGTAGAGGAGGTTATTCTCAGCGAGGAGGCCTGACTCCATTTCTAAATCAACATTGTTGCCGTCATTGCGGCCGATTGTATCCGAGATGGTTTGGACATCAGGCTTGAAGTTATCCAAAGAAACGGACTGGGGGATAGGGAAATGTTTCGGGTTAGTCCGCCAAAGAGCGGACGGCGGATTCACCGTCAAGGCATCCTTCAGATTGTCCTGAAAGGAAACTACAGTGCGTTTAAAATTCGGTGTATCGAGATTGGCTAGATTGTTGACGATGGCTTCGTGCTGGACCGCAAGAGCATCCATGCTTTTTTGTAAGACCATCAGTGGATCAATAGGGGCGACTGGATTGACCACGATTTCTCCTCGAATCGGTGAGATTCATTCCAAGCGAAAGCGACAAGATATAAATGATTTTTTCACAAATGTAACTTGGATGCGGCGTTGAAGAAACTAGGGCCCGGAATTCCGTCGGCAGCGGAAAATTAACGTCATTATGACAAAGCTTTTTTCTCTGTCAAGAACTAACCAGGCCAAAACCCTTCATTTTTCAATCGTTTAAGGTTCCCTCCTTCGATTTACTTTTTCGGTGTTCAATGCCGGTGGTTCATCATCAACAACCTAGCCCTCCCATTTTTTTCCCGGGCCAGAAGTTCCTTTATTCCCTGGAGGTTGATTCCCCGTCCGGAAAAACCGGCGATTTTTTTGCAGAGCAAAAGGTCTTTTTCGTTGTATATGCGAGTGCGGTTTCCGCCAATGCGGGAAATCTTGAGTAAACCTAGACGCTCCCAATTGCGAAGGGTTTGCTCATGGACGCCCAGCTTGGCTGCCATTTCCTTGATCGTAAAGATCATGCCCAACCCTTTTAAAGGAGGTTGATAATACCGCGCTAAGCTTGATGATAATGTTATTGTAGGAAGCACTGATGATTTGAGAAGGAAGAACCTGAAAGGCGGGAGCATGAATTAACTTTTTTATCCACACCCCCATTTTTTAGTGGGGCCAAGATTGACACCACAATATATTGTTGAAACATCAAAGTCCAGCAAATTTAAGATGCATTGTGGATAACTTTTGGGGATAAGTCGCCTATGTGCCGAAACTCTTGCGCCACACGAAGCGGCTTCCCTCTTAAAAAATCCACTAACCGGTAGCCAGGCCACTTGCCGAAAACCGCTGGACGCGGTTTCTTCCGGCCTTTTTGGCTTCGTAAAGCGCCTGGTCGGCGTATTGGATCAGAACTTTTTGCAGACGGGCGTCAAAAGGGTAAGAAGCCACTCCCATGGAAACCGTCACACGATATGGCGTTTTACCGTTATTCTCGAATAAATAACCTTCAATATTCTTTCGAACTCTTTCAGCTAATTCCCTTCCCAGATTCCCGTCGGACTCGGGGAGAATAACAGCGAATTCTTCACCCCCATATCGAGCCATGGTATCAATCTTGGCACGAACCGTTCCTTGGATAATTTCCGAAACTACCCTCAAAACCTTGTCCCCTTCCTGGTGCCCATAACTGTCATTAAATTTCTTGAAATTGTCCACATCCAGAAGGATGAGGCTCAAATCTTTGTTATATCTTTCCGCCTTGGCCATCTCCTCAGCCAGCTTTTCTTGGAAATAACGGTGATTGTAAGCCCCCGTCAAACCATCCCGGGTGGCCATTTCATGGATTTGCCTTACCATCAGGGCATTTTCCACGGCCATGGCGGTCTGGTTAGCCAAGGTCGTCAACACGTCCTGATCATAAGCTTGGTAAGTGGCGGGTTTTTGGCTATTCAACCGTATGACGCCAAGGATATCTTCCCCCGCCAAAAGGGGGACCATGAGGAAGGATTGGGTTGAACCCAGCATGCTTTCCTTCTTTGTGAAAGCCGCCAGGTTTTTCTCCCTTTGGCCCCTGGTGAAACGGATAGGCTTTTTATTCTCCCAAACCCATGCAGCCAACTCCTCCTCTAAATAAAGGGGTTTTTCCGCTTTGGCGTGGCCCCACCAGGCCCGCACGCCGAACTGGTGATCATCCCCTTCTGTCAAAGCCACATAAGCCGAGTCACAGGGGGAAATTTCCCTCGCCGTGGCCAACGCGGTTTTCAAGACTTGATCCAGGTCCAACAAAGTGGAAAAAGAATTGGAAACCTCATAAAGGGCATGTAGATTCCGAGTTTTAGTCCTTGAAAAATGAAGGATTCTTGAGTTTTGAACTGTCTCTGCCAGCATTTCCGACAATCGCTCCACCAAGGCCAATTCCCTATCTTGAAAATAACCTGGTTTTTCGTGATCCACGACTAAAACACCTACCCATTCCCGTTCTTCGCTGCTTTCCTCGTCCAAATGGCTGGGTTTCAGTTGGAGGGGCTGGGCCAGGAAGGAACCAATGGGATGAGGCTTTAAGTAATACGGCAGGGCCCTTGCACTTTCCGGTGCGATGTCGTTTAAAAGGATTCGGCGCCCCTCCTTGGCCGACAATCCCACAAGGGTCTCACCGGGTAAAAGGGTTACATCCGAGGCAACATCCTGTGAAAAGCTGGAGGAAGCCCTTAAGCGAAGTACTTTCTTGTCCCCCACGTTGGTCAAAAGAAAGAAAACAACGGTATGGAGGGGAATGGATTTCTGGAACAAAGCCAATTGGCGGCCCAGGGCTTCTTCCAGTTCCATCACCGTTCCCACGCGGGCGGAAAGTCGGCTTTCTTCCATTAAAAGTTTGTCTTTAGGGACATTGAAAGAAGAGGGTTCGGCTTCCGACGCTAATTGGACCGCTTCGTTTTTTAGCGATTCCAGGCGGGAATCCAGCTGTTCCTTTTCCCGCCGGGTTTTGACCACCCCGGCCAAAAAGACGGCCGAAACCAAATAGGCCGCCCACCGCAGATAAAGCGCCAGGCCCTGGGGGGCGTCCTCCTTGCGGAGGTAAAAGGCTTCCAAGGCGCTAAAAAGAATGGCCACGAGGTAGCCGTATCGGGCCTCCCCTTCCCAGGCCGCAATACCCATGAGAAGGAAAAAGCCGAAGAGCAGAGGGGACTGTTCGCCTCCCGTGCTTTGGGCTAAAAGGTTAAACCCCACCACCGTTCCAATTAGGAACAGGAGGTGGTGGGGTTTAGAAAAGACGCGAAGGCGGATGAGGAGGAAAAGCCAGGTAAAAGCAGCAACCGAGGAAGCTACCAGCCAGTAAGCGGGGACATCCTCCAATTGGCGGATGCAAACCCCGCTACCGGCTAAGAGAAAACCTGCGGCAATCGTGAAAAGTGCGAGCCACTTAGCCAAGTTGATCCCCTTGGCTGGCGCGGGAGAAGGGCTCACCAACCCCAAATTTTATTAAAGCCGACCCTGACGGCGAAGCAAGGCCCGCATCTTCTTGCGATGTTTTTTGCGCTTGTGGGTCTTCATTTTCTGGCGATGGCGTTTTTTACCGCTGGGCATCCAAAATCCTCCGTTGAAAATAAAATGACCGGCCTAGTCCGCGACACAACAACAGTTTAACAGGAAACCCGTTGCCCGCAAACTTTCATTATCATTTCGTTTTCATGTCCCATACTTCATCCAATGATTTTTAATCGAATGAGAGACAATACTGATCAATTTGAGTTTTTACGGGAAATCAGCATGCACTTGGCCGTAGCCTCAGCTACTATCGTACCATCCTCCAACCGAACTTGCGCCGCAGTCAGAAAGATATTCCGCTTGGTTTCAACGTGCCAGGCGGAAAGAAAAACTTTCCGGTTGACCGGGCACGGAGCTCTCAACCGCACCTGATATTCCGCTGTAACCGCATTTTCCCCCTTTAGCCAATAAAGGTTGACCATGATCTCGTCCAAAAGCGTTCCTAAAATACCGCCGTGCACAACGTCGGCAAAGCCTTGGTATTCCTTGGGCACCACCGTTTCCGACAACAACTTTCCACCCTCGAAACGGAATTTCATTTTTAAGCCTATGGGGTTCTTTTCACCGCAACACAAGCAATACCGATCATCGTTAAAAGGGCTTGAAGTGATTGCCTTATCGCTCATAAGGCGGTTTTACTTTTTGCCAAAGCCGCCTTGAGGGAACGGATATAGGGCGGCCTGCAGATTCCTGTTTCGAGAACAATGGCCGTAATGAGTTTTCCGGGAGTCACGTCAAAGGCAGGGTTGTAAACCGGATAATCCTCCTTGGCGATAGGATAGCCTTGGGGATGGGTCACTTCCCGGGGATTCCTTTGCTCAATCACAATTTCTTTTCCTGTTTTTTTGGTCAGGTCTAGGGTCGTGGTCGGCGCTGAAACATAAAAAGGAATTCCATGGGCTTTGGCCAAAACTGCAAGGGCGTAGGTTCCGATCTTGTTGGCCGTGTCACCGTTGGACACAATCCGGTCCGCCCCAACGATGATGGCATCCACCTTTCCCTGTTTCATGACGGAGGCCGACATATTATCCGTGATCAGATGAAAAGGAATCCCTGCGTGAGCCACCTCATAAGCGGTGAGGCGGGCTCCTTGTAAGTAAGGACGGGTTTCATCCACCCAGACGTGGAGTTTCGGATTTCTCTTCGCCGCAGTCGTGATGGCCGCCAGGGCCGTTCCATCTCCCCCGGTAGCCAGGGCCCCCGTATTGCAGTGGGTTAGGATATTACGGGATCCCGAAAGTAATTGGGCGCCATATTTCCCCAACTTTTCGCACAGCGCCTCGTCTTCCTTGTGGACTTGAACCGCTTCCTTTTCTAGTAAACGGGCCTGATCCGCCAGACGAGTGCCGTTGAGCTCATCTAACTTTGACTGCATCCTATCCAAAGCCCAGAACAGGTTAACCGCTGTTGGTCTGGTTTTCCGAAGCCGGACAATGGTCGTTTCCATTTCTTTTTTAAACGAAGCCGGATTCTTCGCTTTAGAGTGAACTGCGGCCACCGCCACCCCGTAAGCGGCCGTGATTCCGATGGCCGGAGCCCCGCGGACCGTCATATCCTCAATGGCGCGCGCGACCTTTTCCACTGTGTCGCACTTGACCCACACTTCTTCAAAAGGCAGAAGTCTTTGTTCCAAAAGATAAAGCGTGCCTTGGGTCCAACGGATGGGTCTTAGCTGGGCTGACATGCTTACTTATTCTCCAACCGGCTCGCCACTTCCTTCATAAGAACCGTTAATTGGGGTTCAGCTTCCTGGGCGTGCTTGATGATCTCCTGGATATCGGCCGGCTCCAGGGTATCGGCCACGCATTTGTCGGTCACCACCGAAATCCCCAGCACCTTCAGGCCGCTATGGACCGCCACAATAACCTCGGGAACCGTAGACATGCCCACCACGTCAGCGAGGGTGGCAAGCCAGCGGTATTCCGCCCGGGTTTCCAAGTTCGGCCCGGCGACCGCCACATAGGTTCCTTTTCGTACCGGAATCCTTTTTTCCCAGGCAATCTTCTCAGCCAATCCGATGAGTTCCTTGGAGTAAGGCTCGATCATATCCGGCCAGCGGGGCCCCAAGCGATCGTCATTTTTCCCGATCAAAGGGTTGTCGCCCATAAGGTTGACATGGTCTTCAATAATCATCAAATCCCCCGGGCTATAGGTGCGGTTCATTCCTCCGCAAGCGTTAGAAACCAAAAGATATTTGACGCCCAAGGCCTTCATAACCCTTACGGGGAAGGCCACTTGTTGAAGGGTGTAGCCTTCATAACGATGGAATCTTCCCTTCATGGCCACCACAGGGGTATTCCCTAATTTACCGAACACCAATTCCCCCGCATGGGATTCAACCGTCGAAAGGGGGAAATGGGGGATTTTGCCATAGGGTATAACTTTCGGTTCCTTGATCTCGTGAGCCAAGGCGCCCAAACCCGTCCCTAAAATGACACCCACCCTGGGCGTCATTGGAGTGGTTTTTCGGATTTCGCTTACTGATTCTTGGATTTGATCGTAGAGTTCGGCCATTTATTTCCCCTTTATCATTTGATCCAAAACATCACTCACTTGGGTTGCCTTGACATCCGGTATAAAAACCCTTTTGTGCCGAGAGGGGTGTCCCGAAATCAAGCGCAACAAGCTCTTGGGTTTCTTGGAACACAGAGCCAAGAACTCCAGCAGGGCTTCATTAGCCGCGCCTTCCACAGGTGGGGCTTGAAGTTTGACTTTCAAAGCCCCCCTTCGACTCCCGCCATTTGGTTTCGGGAAGACCTAGGAACTACCTTCAACGAAAGAAAGCATCCGTCCCCGGTTTCGATCACAACCGAATCGTTCAAAGGCGGTCAATCCCGGAGGGAATAACTGAAAGCCACAAGCCACGGAATTCCAAGCCAATTAATTGCTAAAAGAAGGACAGCTGTCAAAAAGCCCCGGGCATTGAAGGAATCCAGCCGAAAGGAAAGGAATTGGTCGCTAAATTTTAAAAGTGGAAAAACAATTTCAAACAAACCGCGCCTGACAGAGTTCAGCCAAGCGCCCGGCAAAACGTGGACCAACCACTCCATAATGAGTAAAAAAGCCGTCACATCGCAGAGCAAAGAGAGGAGGTAGGCCAAATTCGCGATTAAATAAGCCACGGAATCTCCTAATTCGACATTTGGCGCAGTTCAGCGCCCCGTTGGGTGGCTGCTTCAATGGCGGCTTGAACCGTTTCCTTAAAACCTTTTTCCGCCATCTTGGTAAGAGCCGCCTGTGTGGTTCCACCCGGTGAGGTCACTTGGGCCCGGAGTTCCTCTGGAGTCTTCCCTGTTTCTAAAATCATCCGGGCCGCCCCGTAAATTGTTTGGGACACGAGTTGATGGGCCACGTCCGGCGAAAGCCCTCCCTTCACCGCGGTCTCGGTCATGGCCTCCACCATGTGGAAAATGTAGGCGGGGCCGCTCCCTGAAACGGCTGTTACCAGGTCCATCTGGTCCTGGGTTACCCTCACCGCCCGGCCCACCGCCGAAAAAAGCTCCAGCACCAATTTGACATGGGAATCCTTGGCTCTAGAACCCGCTGCCACCGCCGCCATTCCGGCGCCTAAAAGGGCTGGAGTGTTAGGCATCACCCGTACGACCGGGCAGCCCTGTGGAAGTCCCTTTTCGATTTGATCCGTAGAAATCCCCGCCGCAATGGAAACCACTAGGGCTTCCTTTGGAAACCGGGGCCCCGTTTGGGTTAAAAGTTCTTTCATTTGCTGGGGTTTGACCGCCAGCAGGATTAGTCCCGCGCCTTTGAGGGCCTTGGCCGTATCCAAACCCGCCTTGATCTTCAGTTGGATAGCCATTTTTTTGAGTTTGGCTGCATCTACGTCCACGGCGGTTATCAGGGATGGAGCTATCATTTTGGAGGATATCCACCCCTTTACCAGGGCGCTTCCCATAGCGCCAATGCCGAACACAACGGTTTTTTGGCGGGTTTTCATGAATTTCCTTTCATTGAAATCAACTTATTTTAATAACCATCCATAATTTTCAAAGCTTTATTATTGGCGGGCGCCAAACAATGCCGTTCCCAAGCGAACAAGAGTCGATCCCTCTTCGATCGCGATTTCAAAGTCTGAGCTCATACCCATCGAGAGCGCGGAAAATGCAGAACCCGCCCATTCCTTTCCCCGCATATCGTCGAACAAGCCTTTTAATCCCTTAAAAGCCTCCCGTTGTTTGGAAACCTCCACCGTCAAGGGCCCTACGGTCATCAGGCCCTTCAAGTGAAGCCCGGGCAATGAAGCGACCCGTTTGGCGGTTTCAATCGATTCCTCAGGTCGAACGCCGCTCTTGCTGGCCTCACCCGAAGTATTCACTTCCAAAAGAATATCCTGGGTAGATCCACTAAGCCGGGCCGAAAGGGCTTGTGCCAACTGAATGGAATCCACCGAGTGAATCAAGGTAAATCTTCCGATAATTTTGTTTATTTTGTTGGTTTGAAGCTGGCCGATAAGGTGCCAGTGGCTATCAGCTGGAAGGCCTTCCATTTTACCCAAGGCTTCTTGGACTCGGTTTTCCCCGAATTCCCGTAATCCAACTCCATAAGCCTGGCGGATCGTTTCAGGGGGAAAAGTTTTGGTCACGGCCAAGAGGGAGATTTCCTCGGGCTTACGTCCAACTCGGACCGCCGCCTCAGCGATTCGGTTTTGAACTAAATGGAGGTTCTCTGAGAATCCCATGGCTTAACTGTCCTGACACCGGAAACAAAAGGTTGTTGGCGGAGAGTCGGGGGACCTTACTGCGAAACCGTCTGGGGCCGGGCGGGTTTGGGCTTGGAAATAAGGTCCCACTCCACCAGGATGGGGCTTGCGACAAAGATCGAAGAGTAGGTCCCCACCACTACCCCCAAAAGAAGGGTTAGGGCGAAATCCTTCAGGGTGTCGCCCCCCATGATGCAAAGGGGCAGGAGAGTTAAAAAAACTGTGCCGCTTGTGTTGATGGTCCGGCTCAAGGTTTCGTTCACGCTGAGGTTCACCAATTGCAGGAAAGTCCGGTCCTTGACCAGGAATTTCATGTTTTCCCGGATGCGGTCAAAGGTCACCACCGTGTCGTTCAAGGAATATCCGGCCAGGGTGAGGAGGGCCGTCACTTGAAGAAGGTTAAACTCCCGGTGGGTCAACACCACGATGCCCAAGATCACCAAGATGTCATGAATGGTCGTGATCACCGCCGACACTCCAAATTCGAATTTTTTGAAACGAACGACAATATAAAGAAGGATTCCCAGCATCGAAAGGAAAAAGGCCTTAAATGCATCGTCACGGAGTTTTTCGGATACCGCCGGGCCCACTTCATCGCTTCCATCCAAGGTGAAGTGGGCGTCTGGAAAGGTTTTATTGAAAAGGCCCACAATCTCATCCCCCAGGCTGCCAACGGCCTTGGAGGAGTCGTATTTAATCTTGATGATCAGGGGAAACCGTTTCGATGTCTCATCGCTGACTTGCTGAATTTGGGCGTCCGGATAGCCTTCCCCCTTGAGGGCTTGTCGAATCGGATCAACTTCAACGCTTTTTTCCGAGGACAAGCGCAATAAAACGCCCGCCCCGAAATCCGTCCCCAAATTGGCTTTTCCCTGCCATAAAAGGACGCAAGCGTAAACACCCGCCAGGCATCCGAGCGTGGAAAGCGCCAGGAAAAACCGGCGCGGCGCCATAAAACTGATGTTAGGTTCCTTAAACCACTGAAACACTTCAAACTCCTTTAAACAAAATCCGAAGTTGACACGGGCTTGAGCGTTTAATCGGTTAACGATTAAATACTTAAGCCTTGGTATTCCTTGCGTGCGTCAAAAATCATTTTCGTGATGACCACGGCAGTGAATAAGCTCAAAGCCACACCCAGGCTTAAGTTGACGGCAAAGCCTTTGATGGGACCGGTACCGAACTGGAACAGGACCGCGGCAGAAATCAGGGTGGTCACGTGGGTGTCGATGATGGCCGTCAAGGCTCTTTTATAACCCGCGTCAATGGCGGAGCGAACCGTCTTGCCAGCCCTTAATTCCTCCCGGATGCGCTCGAAAATCAGTACGTTAGAGTCCACTGACAAGCCCAAGGTGAGGATGATGCCCGCAATGCCGGGCAGAGTGATCGTCACTTTCAAGACGGCCAAGAGGCCCATGAGGTAGATCATGTTCATCAGGAGACCGGCATTGGCGATCCAGCCGGATAGACGGTAATAGAGGCCCATGAAAAGGAGGACTAAAGCCAAGCCGTAAAGGGCGGCCATGGTGCCTTTCTTGACCGAATCTGCCCCCAAGGTAGGACCCACCACGAACTGGCTGGTGACTTTTAAGGGAGCCGGTAAGGCGCCCGCCCTTAAGATAAGGGCCAAATCCGCTGCATCCTCGTCCGTAAAATTTCCAGTGATTTGCCCGGAACCCCCAGGGATACGGGTTTTAATGACAGGTGCCGAATAAACCCGGTCATCCAACACGATGGCCAGCAGGCGCCCCACGTTGTCCCCGGTGATAACGCCGAATTGCTTGCCTCCCTCGGGGTTGAACTTGAAGGCGATTAAGGGGCGGCCCATCGTGTCGGTTTCAACATGGGCATCCGTAAGGGTCTCTCCGGTGAGAAGAACTTTTTCACACAAATAACCGCTCTCTTCCTTGCCCGGTAGGTAAGTAATGCCTTCGGGAAGTTTTGAAATGTCCACCTTGCCGTCTTTATCGAG
The DNA here is from genome assembly GCA_030038835.1 of candidate division FCPU426 bacterium. GTDB lineage: Bacteria > Oederibacteriota > Muellerivitia > Muellerivitales > Muellerivitaceae > JAJPJW01. The sequence continues at coordinate 8,287 of JASHQZ010000336.1, read as the reverse complement.
GTAATCGGAGAGATGGTAGCGGTCGGAAACCAGGCGGAATTGGAGTTGGGCGGTGGATAAAATAATCCCTCGAGCCCGTTGGACATCGGTCAAGCCTGGAAGTTGGATGACGATCCCGGAAAGTCCTTCCCTTTCCAGGACCGGTTCGGTCACGCCCAAGCCGTCCACGCGGTTTCGGAGGATTTCCAGGGCCCGGTCCGCGGCGTCGGATATCTCTTGGTCGGACTTACCCTGCATCTTGTCTCGGTCCACTTCCAAGTTCAGTTGGAGCCCTCCTTGGATGTCCAAGCCCAATTTGAGGGACGTGATCTTCTTTTCCGGGTGGTTCTTGAGCCACTCATCCTGCTCATCCTTGGAAACGTTGAAAAAGACGGCATAAAGGGAAGCGCCGGCCATAATGATGACGGTCAGGGTCATCCATTTTTGGAAAGACACGGGGAACCTTTCAACAAAAAGGCTATTTATGAATTTTGAATTATGGAAGTTTTTCAACTGAAAGTTGAAAAACATACAAACTCAACGCCCGAAACTTGTGCTTAAGGAGGTGGCAGTATAAGGAAAAGCTCAAAAAACTGTCAACAAACAAGATTAAACCGCAAAGACGCGAAGGACATTAAGAACAACGATAAAATCATCTAGAAAAACAACACCCTACAAAACATTTCTGTTTTGCTTTGATGCGCCTAAGGTTCTATTGACGCCTTGGATGTTCAGGAATGGGACGGAGCGGCGGAAGACGAAGACAAGATTTGATCTACTTGCTGCCGCACATCGTTCTCGGGCACAAGGCCTACCCAGCTGCGAACCACGCTTCCTTTTTGGATCACAAACGTGGCCGGAATAGCCCGAATTTGATAGGCCCTGGAAACATTGGGGTTTTGGTCTACGTCCACCCTCACTACCTTTAACCGGCCTTTGTATTCCTCCGCGACCTGATCCACGATCGGGCCGTACATGCGGCAGGGCCCGCACCAGGTGGCCCAAAAGTCTACTAACACCGGTATGTCCGACTCCAGGACTTCCTTTTGGAAGGAACTATCGGTCACGGCCGCGACAACCGAGTCTTGGTTGTTGGATTGGGAACAAGCCCCCAAGGCAAAGCAGGCCGAAAAAACCGCTAGGTAGGCCGTAGAGCGGAATAAGCGATTCATTTTTTTTCATCTTTCTGGAGCAGGTTGTCTATCCCTTTTTCCAGGTCCTGCTGGGAAACAACCCCCACCCATCGGTGAACCGGCTTTCCCTTCATGAAAAGAAAAGACGTCGGAAGGTATTGTACCCCGTAATCCCGGCAAAGGGCGGGGTTTTGGTCAACCTCCACCCGTGCCGCCCTCAATCGGCCCTTGTATTCCTCGGCCACTTGATCCACGACCGGGCTGTACATTTGGCAGGGACCACACCAAGTTGCCCAGAAATCCACTAAAACGGGTTTAACCGACTTCAGCACATACGGCTCGAAACTGGAATCGGTTACCGTCTGCACGATCGTTTTTTCTTCGACGGCCCCAGACCCAGCCGGGAGGCCTAGGAACAGGCAGCCGACAGCCAGTAGGCCCCAAATCCCCTCAAAGCTTTTACGTTTTGGCAATTAATTACCGATGACTTCCTGTATCTCAGTGACCAGCTTGGATTTGGGATGGGCGCCGATCAGCTGCTTGACCATTTGCCCATTCTTGAAGAAAAGCAGGGTAGGAATGCTGCGGATGTGGAAATCCATGGAAACCTGCTGGTTCTCGTCCACGTTCACCTTAGCCACTTTGATTTTCCCGTCGTATTCCTTGGCCAATTCGTCCAAAACCGGTGCCACCATTCGGCAGGGGCCGCACCATTCGGCCCAAAAATCCACTAAAACAGGGACATTGGATTCCAAGACGTCCTTTTTGAAGTTCGCATCCGTCGTATGCAGCGCAGTGCCCATGGCAGCCTCCAGGAGTTCCCTAATTGGAAATTGAGGTAAGTCTAGGTACGCTTCCAACCTCTGTCAAGGACGTCAAAGCGGCAATTAGGCGTTAATGTGAGTTTTTAGCCTCAAGCTGAAAAGTTTCCACAACTACTCGTTTCGAACGCCCAACCGGTTTTTCTGGATAACGTTCCATAAGGTGCCGAAGATTTTGGATGTGAGGCCGGTAGGCACTTCCATGACAAAAACAACGCGCCGTCCGGCCTTTTCCACACAGGCATCCTCCCTTGAACCCTCCAGGGCCATCCAATGAACGGTATCGTCCGAACGCCGAATCCTGCTCTGGGGGTACCTGGCGTCCAGGAAGTCCCGGAAGCCTTTGAAAAAGTCTTCCGCCGAATCCTCGTCCCCAAAAATCAGGTAGCCCACGCCTAAAAGCCGGTGGGAATCCTGATCCTCATAAACCTGCACCCGGTCACCTTCCCAGCCGGCGACTGAATTCCGCGCCCTACCCTGGGGTAAAAATTGGCTTAAGTAAGTCGTGAATCCAAATTCCCCCAGGGTGTCGTCCCAGATTTGTTTCCACCCCTCCAAGGGACCCTGGGATAAATTTTCGATAGAAACCTGCACGGGATTGTGGCGGCGCGGGAAAAAGGTTTCGGGATGGAGGATTTGATGGGTGGAAGTGGGCGGGTTCCGGAAAAGGTAGTCCATGCCCTCCCAACCGTAGGCTTCCACATAACCTTGTAAAAAGGCGGTCCCATACACATATGGAAAGCTGACGGTCGGGTTGACGGTCGCTTTTTCTCCCAAAGCCCTTTTTTCCCTTGCCTCCCGTTCATGGAAAGAGTTCACCCAATCAGCGATGTTTGGCAGTTGGGTGAAGTCGATTCCCCGGTCCTCCAAAGAATAATCCAGGGAGATAGCCACAGCCTCACCTTCCATGACGCTGGCCCTGGCAAATTGCTCGTCCAAGGAACGGCCTGCGCTCTGATCCAAATAGGCTTTCAAGCCGAAATATTGATCTTGAAGCGCGTGGGTGAGTTCATGGGCCAGGGTTTCCTCCTGGTCGTCTTCGCTCATCCAATCGGCGATATAAAGGGTCTGGGTGGAAGGGTCATAAAGGCCCGATTCGGCCTTTAGGATGGCTTCCAGGGAAGTTCGGATCAAATCCGCGCCTGGGGGCAGGAACCCAAAGAATGTATAGGCCTTCTCAATATCTGTCTTCTTTGGGGGCGGGTACCGGTTCTCTAAAACTTTCCGGTAATAGCGATTGAAAAAAGACCGGTCCTCGAGCTTCATCTTCACCGGCCGCAAGATGGGCTCTCCCCGAAGGCGGGATACTTCGCCGAAAATAAAATCCGATTTTTGCAGGATCTCAGCCTGGCTTTTATCTCCCTCCCCAGGAGGCGAATCACCGAATGCGGATTTCACCGCGGGCAGAAAAAAAGTAATCACCACTAAGCCGGACATGCCAACAAGTCGGAAGGAAAAAAAGATTTTCAAATAAGCGTCGTAGAGGGGCGTTGAATCAGGCGGTATCCGGCTTCAATCAGTTCCACGGTCCTTAAGCCTTCCTCGCCCGAAACCCATGGGGTTTTCCCGTGCCGGATACAGTCGATGAAATGTTCATAAAGAGTGGGCGAAAAACTCCCTTTGTCCAAATCCGGAGTGAGCCGGCCTTCCTGGGTGCGAAGTTCAACCGTAATGGGGTCGCCCTTGGCCAGGTTGATGGATAGGGTTCCCTTGTTGCCGTAAAAATAATAACGGTTGTGGTAGCCGGTATCGGCCCACCCCACCGTGGCGGAACCGACAGCCCCATCCTTTACCCTCAAAAGGCATGAACAGTGGAGTTCGGTTGGCACAGGCTTGGAGCCCGATCCAGGGACCGTCCCTTTGCCCCGGAAAGCCACAGCCCCGGCCATCATCAATGGCTCACCTAATAAATAAGCCAAAGTGTCGAAAACATGGGGTCCCAGGTCCATCAAGGCCCCGCCGCCGGATTTGGTTGGATCGAAAAACCAGTTGGCCTTAGGACTCCAGGCCTGCGGCCCCCGGTGGGTCAAGTGTCCCCGAAAGGCCAGGATGTCGCCAACCATCCTCTGGCTCAGCAACTTTTGAGCCGTCCGCACCGCCGGGTCAAACCGCATATTGTGGTGCACCATCAGAATGCGCCGAGCCTTCTTGGCGGCTCTTAGAATTTGGAGCGCCCCAGAGCGGTCCATGGCCATGGGTTTCTCCACCAGGACGTGCTTTCCTTCCCGCAAGGCCTTCAAGGCGATGGGCACATGGGTGAAGTTGGGCGTGCAGATGGAAACCGCGTCCACCACGTCCGATTCCAGCATTTTTTGCCAGTCCTTGTAGATGTGGGGGATCAGGTACTGGGTGGCGACTTCCTTGGCGTGGGCCTCCCTCAGGGAATGCACTGCCGTCAATTGGCACCCGGCCGCCTTGGCGTAGCCCGGGAGGTGGGCCTTGAGAGCGATCTGGCCCAATCCGATGACACCGATGCGGATGGGGTGGTTTCGGGAGCGGTTCGAACGTTTCACCGGTTTATTATATCGAAAAGGTTCGATTTCAAGATCCCGTATCGGACTTTTATTTCACAAGCGTGACATCGTCCACCCAGAGGTCGAAATCCTCGTCGCTGAAATTCGCATTGGGGGCAAAGGCCAGGTACAGGACATCCGCGAGTCCGAAAGGCATTTGCCGCCCCCACGCAGGCTGCTTGAAATCGGAAAAAGAAAGGGCCGTTTGGGTCCACCCGGCGGGCGCCTTGAAATCCAGCCGGTAATTGCAATAATCCTTCACCGTCGACCGGGCCAATATTAAAGAATAGGTTTTTCCGTCGCCCTTGGCCCAGAATTCAACCGATTTGAAGTCGCTTAAATCCGCCGCGCCACCCGAAGCGGCCAGCGTGACAGTAAGCATGGCGTAAGGCCAGGGTGCTTGGTTTTTCCCGTAATGGCCCCAAATCCGAGCCGCGAATTTTGAATCCCGCGCCCCCCCTTGGGTGGGTTGGAAAGGCATGGGCTTCAAGACCGTGCCCAGGTTGTTGTGGTCGCAATCCGTCATCCAGGTTCCGCCAAGCGCATTGGCGGTTCCGCCACTTTCAAAGTCATCCACCAAAAGCCGACCGCCTTCGGATTGCGGTTTTGCCCGGCTGTAACCGTGATGGGGATGGATGCCAAAGCCCCTTGAACGTCTCGGTCCTTGGCTTCGTAAAAGGCCAAGGCGTATTCCAGCCCCCAAAGTTTCTTGCCCAGGACGGTGGGATCGGTGGAGGAAGGAACCGTGAGATCCGGCAAGGGTCCGGGATCGGCGGTTTGGGCTTCGTCGGTTTTGCCAGCGGCGGCCAATTGGTGTTGGTCTGAGGAAAGCCGGCCGTAGGCGTCCTTCACGAGGCCGGAAAAAGTCTGGATGCTTGCGACAAGGCCCTCCGCTGGCATGGGATTCCCGGGAGCGCCATAGGCCCGGGCTACCGTGTCCAAAAGCGGGGTGGTTTCCCCGGCCACATCCGCGCCCAGGTTCCAAATCATGACCCCCCTCAATCCCCGCTCCACCGCGTATTGGCACTTGATCTGGATCGACTTGGGATCATCGTAACTGGCCACCCAGCCTCCTCCTGGCCTCTCCAAATAAGGCGCTTGGGCCCCCGCGTCCCATTTCCCCTCCACGAGTTTGCCCGCCAACAAAGGCGCCACCTCGTAGTACTGGATTTCGCTGACTCCCTTGCTCCGGTCATCGGTAAAGGTGTCGCCCAAGTGCTGGGTGAAAAAAACCTGGCCGTAAAAAGGCAGACCCAATACCACCTTCCCTGGTGAAAGCTGGTATTTGGTTTCCAAATCGCTCAAATTTTGGTCTATGGTAAGGTCAGCCTTGCAGTCGCTGGGGAGGTACAGGTTGGCGTTGTGGGCTGAATGTCCGGTCCAGCTCCCCGCGTAGTCATAGGTCATCCAGTTGATCCAATCCACCTGTCGGGCCACTTCAGACCAGGAAATATGCTTAGCCCAGTAATCGCCGCCGCCGAGGGCCGTGGTGATAATCCAGTGGGGAAAACGCGCGCGCAAGGCCTTCATAAAGTCTGTGTAGGTGGCCTGATCCGCGTCGGTCAAAGCCGATGGTTCCCAATCGATGTCCACTCCGTCGTAGTGGTTGTCCGTGATCATTTTTTCAAGGTTGTTGAAGAAGGTCTCCTCGGCCTGGGGCGCGCGCGCCAGGGAAAGCCAAGGGCCGTCCTTTTCCATGGCGCCGCCCAAGGAAGCGATCATTTTGACGCCGTGGGAGTGGGCCGTTTTTTCCAGGGCGGGATCCCAATAACCGGCCGGAGCCTCAATGGACCCGTCTGCTTTGGGCAGCAGGAAGGCTCTTACGATATGCGTGAGGGCCTCGTAGTTGTAACTGACGGGTGGGTAAATGCCGTCGAACCAACAAGCGGAATAACCCACCACTAGGTGATCAGGGCCGGCCCAAAGAGGCGCGCCCATTGCCCAAGCAATGCCTAGGATCGTCGAAGCCAATAGCGCTTTTTTCACCCGATTCCCCCTGATCAAACCGGTGCGAATTCCCTTCTTCTCGAAGCCCTTCCCTCCGGGGCGATTCCCTTCAAGGCTTGCCACTTCCGAAAAAGGATTTCAGGGAACACGGAAGATTTTCAACGATCGCGGTTACTACTGATGTTTACGTTCGTTATTGAGTGGGACCAAACGCTTTTCCGGATATAGCGTTTGGCGTCACCTTATGATGTGAACATCAGTAGGCCAGGAACCGGTTAACCAGCCGCTTTCCGGTAGAGATCGACCTCGTGGAAGGCCCAATTTTCCACCGGCATGTCTTCGTCCACGCTGACGCGGTATTGCTGGCTTTTAGAGTCCACGAAAACGACCTTTCCCACGATTTGCATTTTTTTATGGATCACCAAGTCCCGGAGTTGGAAGGATGTTTTGGGCATCTGGACCTTTCATAACGTTTTTTGATTATTTTGAATGACCTGCTCATTCATTAAGATTCAGAATAATCAATGAATGGCGGGCATTATAGGGCAAGCCTTGAAAAGTCCAAGAAAATTAGGGGTTTTACACGGCTAAAATCCGGACTTCCGGTAAAGGGGCGAGCACGGACCTTGGGATGCGGCCGAGAATCGGCAGGCATTAGCCGGGGGATATTTCCGAAATATATCTTTTGATAGTCCTTTGGGGAATGCGGGTCAGGGAAAAAAACTCTACCCCCGCCGACCCGTCCTTGGCCCAAGCGATTTTGCCGAACACTTCGATCCACCGGTCTTCTTTCAGCTCAAAATGGAGTTTTAAAACGGAACCCGCCCTCAAAGGGGAATCCGCCACAAGCCCCACGCCGCCCCCACCGATGTTAGTCAGGCGGCCCGCCAGGACGGCTTTGGCACCTTCGTTTCCCTTGGCCTGGTAAAGTGGAAAAACGGGATAAAGCTCAACCGGTTTGTCGAAGGAAAGGCGCTTGAATTTTCGGCTGTCCTGAGTGGTCATGGCAGTCCCCGGCTCCTTCCAAACCGGTCCCGCGGCCAAAATCCGCGGGAGAAAAGGGTCGTCTTACATCCCGGGCATCAATATCTTAGCTTTCCACGCCGGTCCACCAGAACGCCCTGCAAAACGAAATTTTTTTGGGGGTGGTCCGTTTCACTTAAGCACTGATAGGTATCCTGGGTCATAATAAGGCCTATGCCTTTTTGCCTCCATCGGAGGAGCTTGGCCTCCGTTTTAAGAAGGTCCTCAACGAGGGCATGAGCTTCCCTTTTCGACATTTTCATGCCGCCTCCCGGTTGTTTCATCGGATGAACATCAATTTTTCAGGCTTTTTCATATAAACTTACCTTAAAACCCGTGGGGAGTTCTTTCAAGCCCGTGTAGTTGAACTGAAGGTCCCTGTAATACTGGTTGATGCGGGGGTTTTCGGCCATGCAGTCCAGCCGCGCCACTTTACCCTTACTCCGGATATAATCCATCGCCCACTGGATGATGTCGCGGCCCACACCCTTTCCGGCGTATGGACGCAAGAGGGCGATGCCGTGCATATAGCCCGCCTTGCCGTCTAATCCCTTCTCGCCCCAGCTAATGGGGTCTTCCCAAAGGATGGAAATGGTGCCAACGGCCTGGGCGCCTTTCAGGGCCAGGTAAACCTCGCCCTCCTGCACGCGCTTGTAAACCATGTCCTCGCCAGGAGCCATGAGGATGCCAGCCCACTGGTGGATGCCCTTGCTTTCCAGCCAGCTGGCCGCGTCCTGTTTGATGTGGATAACCAGTGATTTGTCGGATTCCACGGCCTGCCGCAGGGTGACGTCGCCGATGGAGGTTGGAATCATCCAGTTCAATCTTCTCTCCCGCCGGGTACGTCGTTGGTTTTTGGAATCATCCTCGA
>JASHQZ010000335.1 GCA_030038835.1 candidate division FCPU426 bacterium | reverse complement strand
GCCTTCCGGGCCGGAAATGGGCGAACCGGTCCTGGATGGCCTTGGCGATGGCCTCGTGGAAAACCAGCTGTTTTTGGGCCAAGCGGGCGGCCACCTTCCGTGTCACGTCGTCCACCGTTGGGCCGAGCCCGCCGGTGGCGATAACCGCCTGGCTGCGATCGCAAGCCAGGCGCAAGGCCGCTTCCAGGCGTTTTTCGTTGTCCCCCACGGCCTGGAAGGCGTAAATGTCCACGCCCAGGAGGGCCAGTTGTTGGGCGATCCAGGAGGAGTTGGTGTCCACGTTCTGGCCCAAGAGAAGTTCGGTTCCAATGGCCACGATTTCGGCGTTCACGCGAAAACCTCGGTTCGATGAATAAGGGAAATCTCTTTGCCTTAGGTGTTCTTTGCTGTTTTAGTTTAGCTGTTGATTAAGCCCACGAGGAACCGGCCGATTTGCACCCAGGCCAGTGCGTAAAGGCCCGCGACCAAGTCATCGGTCATAATTCCCCACCCCCAGGGTAACTTTTCCAAGCGCCGGATGGGATAAGGTTTCCAAATGTCGAAAAGCCGGAAAAGGACGATAGCCATGATGACATAGACATTCACGTGCCAAAGGGCGGGGGCTCCCCTGTTGGTCCCGAACATAGCCACGCCCATGCCCAAAACCTCGTCCATCACCGCGCTGGAGGGGTCCGTTTCCCCGATTTCTTTTGCGTATTTTCCCGTCGTGTAAACGCCCAGGAAGTACACGGCCACCACGGTCGCCAAGTAGACGGGCCAAGGAAAATCCAGGAGGGTATAAAAAAGCGGCGCCGCCGCCAAGGAAGCCCAGGTGCCCGGGGCGAAGGGGATCTTTCCGATGCCCAGGAAAGTGGCGATCCAGAAGTAAACGTGTTTCATGCCTTTCCTCCACCCAACACATGCCGGTTTTTGAAGACGTAATCAACGCCCGATACAATGGACATCACCGTGGCGTAAAACATCAGCCAATAAGGGCCTACCCAAACCAATTTTTCCACCCAATCCCCGGCGGGTCCAAGCCGGGCAAGGAACAAGTCCCATTTGATTTGGGACGCTTCTACAGTGGCCTGCGTGCAAATGATGGCCAGGATGAAGGAGCAGGCCACGATCTGCGAGACGGTCTTGTGCTTCCCCGCCCGGCTGGCGGCGATCACGATGTTGCGGTTCTGGGCCATCTGGCGGAGGCCCGTTATCAGGAACTCACGGGCAAAAATAATCACCACCATCCACAGCGGGACAAACCCCAGGGCCACGAATGAACCAAAAACAGAAAGAAGCAGGATCTTGTCCGCAAGGGGATCCAACAAGGCGCCGAAATCGGAATTCAAACTGTATTTACGGGCCAGGTAACCGTCCAGGTAGTCGCTGATGGCACCCCAGGCGAACAACAAACCGGCGATCCATTTGGGCCAAGCGTCCTCTCGAAAAATAAATATAAGGTAGAGGGGAGTCACGCCGATGCGGGACAAGGTGATCAGGTTGGCGATATTCCACCGGGATTGGGCTCGTGTAAGTTTGGGGCTGAGCATGGCTTAAGCCTTGGATGGAACAACCCTACCGACAAGGTCTTGTTGGAGGGCATGGGTGATCTCCACATCTATCCACTGCCCCACGCGAGGGTTGCGATGCCCTTCGATCAAGACCACGCCATCCACCTCGGGCGCTTGGTAACGGGTACGACCCTGCGCCTGCCCCGGGACCCTCAAGTCGAGGTGCGGGCCTGGGTTGTGCCGAGCCTTGGGGCCCGAGCCCGCGACGGCCCCATCGTAGGGCTCGGCATCGTCCACCTCTTCGACCACCACTCTCAGGGTTTCCCCCACCCACCGCTGGTGGGATTTTTCGGCGACTTCCTCCTGCACGCGGCAAGCCTCGGCCAATCGGATTTTCTTGGTTCCCTCCGGCACCTGGTTTTCCATGACCCCGGCCGGCGTGTTTTCCTCCTGGGAATAGGCGAAAAAACCGACGTAATCCAATTGGGATTGCTTTAAAAAGTCCAGCAGTTCCTGGAAATCCGCGTCCGTTTCGCCTGGAAAACCGACGATGAAAGTGGAGCGGATGGAAGCTTGGGGAATCTTGGCCCGGATGCGTTGGATCATCCTTTCCAAGAGTGCCCGGTCGCCGATGCGCTGCATGGACTTTAAAATCCGGTTGCTGGCGTGCTGCAAGGGCACGTCAAAGTAGGGGCAAATCATCGGGTTGGCGGCCATCACTTCGAGCAGCTCGTCCGAAACCCGGCTGGGATAAAGGTAATGGAGGCGGATCCATTCCAAGCCTTCCACCTTGGCCAACCTGTTCATCAACTCGGCGATTTTAGGCTTCCCATATCGATCCGCGCCGTACCAAGTGCTGTCCTGCGCCACCAGGCAGATTTCCTTAATGCCCCGGGAAGCTAAATGCCGGGCTTCCCGCTCGATATCCTCCATAGAACGGCTGCGGTAATGCCCCCGGATTTTGGGGATGATGCAGAAGGTGCAAGGCAAGTCGCATCCTTCGGAGATTTTTACGTAGGCGAAATGGGCGGGCGTGGAAAGAAGCCTTGGCGAGGAGGCGTCGTAAACGTAGGTAGCCTCACTCAAGGAGTTCGGAAGAAGCGGCGGCTTTACGGAATCGGGTTTCGGATTCACGATTTGACCGGCCACGTTCTCCACGTCGTTCAAACCGAAGAGGATGTCGATTTCAGGAAGTTCCCTCCTCAATTCTTCACCGTAACGGTGGGCCAGGCAGCCGCCCACAACCAGGGACTTGAGGCGTCCGTTTTTCCGGAGCCTGGCCACTTCCAGGATCGTTTCGATGGATTCTTTCTTGGAGGCCTCGATGAAACCGCAGGTATTCACGATCACCACTTCGGCTTGGGAAGGGTCCTTGACCAGCGAGTAATGGTCCTGGGCCAGCTTTCCCAGCATGACTTCGGAATCTACCGTGTTCTTGGGACACCCCAGGCTGATGATGGCGACCGTTTTGGAGGTTGAAGGGTCGGAGATTTTTGGGTTCATGGCGGGCTTAATGTAACACAACCGGCGGGTAAAAACGAATCCTTGTCGGGGGAAGTAAGGCTAGGTTGCCGCCACCAGCATCTCCTCGGAACGGGAAGTCCGGAGGCCGTCCGTTCTTCCGGCGAAATAGCGTTGACTGAGATCGGTCCCCGAAACATGCCGGGCCTCTTTAAAACCGGCTTCCCGGGCCAATGCCAGCATCTGCTCCGGGGTGAAGAAACTGAGGAAAGGCGTCCCGGCCGCCCGTGCGCCTTTTTCCGCCGCCTGGAGTCCGGGCCTTTCCTCCGGGTCGGCAAGTTCTATCGGCAGGATGAACGTCATGGCCAGCGTGGAACCTGAAGCGAACGTGGCGATTTTAAGGAGGGTGGCCGCGTTCGCCTCCCGGGTGAGGTACATGGAAACGCCGGTGGAAGCCACAACGGCCGGCTTTCCCCCATCAAAGCCGGCTGCGGTCAGGCGGTCCAGCCAGGATTCTCCCGCCTCAAAGTCCACCGGCACGAATTTCAACCATTCGGGGACACCAAAGCCGAGTTCCATGAGGCGCTGCCGCTTCCAGGCCTGGGGGCCCGGCTGGTCCACTTCGAATACCCGCAGGCGGGAGGCGATTTCCGGCCTCCGTTGGGCAAAGCTGTCCAACCCGGCCCCGAGGAGGACATACTGGCTTACGCCCCGGTCGGCCTGCTCCACGACCAAGTCCTCGATGAAACGGGCGCGGGCCACGATGGCGGCCCGGAAGCGGCTCGTGAACCGGGGATCCATGTCCGGGCGTTGTCGCCAACCCTCCGCCGGAGCCGCCAGTTTGAGCCCAATCTCATCCTCCAGCACATGCGGTGGCGGGTCGATCTGGACGTGCAAAGCCCGCCACAAGGCGACGCGCACCGCCGTGTTATTGGGAGCCGCCGCTTGCTTATCCGTCATGGCATTCCTTCCCCCGGGGCTGGTTTGCCCGCACGGTTCATGAACCTTTTACCTCGTAGCCGATTCGATGCTTTTTGAAATGACTTCAATCAAATAAGCCAGATTTTTTTTGGAAATGCCCAAAGGCGGCATCAAAACGACCACATTGCCAAGGGGCCGCATCAAGACACCCCTTTCCTTGGCCTCAGCGCAGACCCGGTAGCCCATCTTGGCTTCATAAGGATAAGGAGTGTTTGTTCTTTTATTTTTGACAAGCTCGATTCCACCCATCATGCCCCGCAAGCGGACATCCGACACATGGGGATGGGCCACCAGGGGTTCCAGGAACTCCTCCATCATCCGGCTTTTTTCCTTGATTCCCTCCAAGAATCCCTTTACCTCCATCAATTCCAGGTTGGCCAGGGCCGCCACGCAACCCAGTTGGTTCCCCGTAAAGGTATGGCCATGGTAAAAGGTACGCAAGGACCCGAAGCTTCCCAGGAAAGCCCGGTAAACTTTCTCCGTCGCCAGGGTGGCGGCCACCGGCAGGTAGCCGCCAGTCAGGTTTTTGGCCAGGCAAAGCAGGTCCGGCCTCACCCCTTCCTGTTCACAGGCGAACATCGTACCGGTCCGCCCGAAACCCGTCGCCACTTCGTCCAGTATCAGGAGAACGTCATGGCGGTCGCAAAGCTTCCGTATGGCCTTCAGGTAGCCCCAAGGGTGCGCCAGCATCCCGCCCGCCCCCTCCATCAGGGGCTCCATGTGGACGGCTGCCAACCGGGAACCGTATTTTCGAAAAACCTTCTCCGCGTCCTGGACACAGTCTCTCAACCAATTCTCATTCGAACCCTTACGGCTGGGGTAATCGTGAGGACTTTTGACCTTGAGCGTTTTAAAAAGCATGGGTCCGAAGATGCCGTGAAAAAGGCCGATCCCCCCCAAGCTGACCGAACCCAGGGTGTCGCCGTGATATCCCTCCCGAACGGTCAGAAAGAGGTTCTTTTTCGGCCGGGCGGGCTTGACTTGCTTCCAATATTGAAAAGCCATCTTGGCCGCGATTTCATTCGCCTCGGACCCCGAATCGGAATAAAAGACGCGCGTCAGCCCCTGCGGAGCCAGTTGGATGATCTTTTCCGCGAGCAAAATGGCGGGTTCGTTGGAAGCCCCTAGAAGGGTGGAGTGGGCGATTTTCTTGAGCTGTTTCTGGATCGCCCGATCAATTTCCGGGACCCGATGGCCGTGCACATTGCACCAAAGGGATGAGACGCCGTCGAGGTATTTACGTCCCTTGGCGTCGTAAAGATGGGTACCCTTGCCCCGGGTGATAATGGTGACATCCGGATCCTTTATCCATTCGTGCTGTTGCGTAAAGGGGTGCCAAAGGTAGTGTTTGTCTTTTTGGGATAGTTGTTTATAGTTCACGTTTACAACTTCAACCCTAATTTTTTCAAATCTCTTGCCAACAAATCAAGGTTGGTTCTGTAGTTGGAATTAAATCTAACCGGGCCATACACCGGAACCCTTAAGAGTTTTCGAAGTGCTTGAACGTTCGTCTTTTCCGAAATCTCCTTCCCTTTATATCCATTTACGATAACCCCGAAAACTTTTATCTTCCGTTTTTGAAGCGCTTCGACCGTTAACAGGGTGTGGTTGAGCGTCCCCAACCCGGCCCTAGCCACAACCAGCGCGGGAAGCTTCCACTTTACCAACCAATCAATCGCCGGAAAATCGCGGGTGATAGGCACCAGCACCCCGCCAATCCCCTCTACTATTAAACAGTCATATTTCTTTTTAGCCGTTTGATAAGCCTTTTCAATCTTATCGAGGGGAACCGCCCTCTCTTTCCAAGCCGCCACATAGGGTGCCAAAGGTTGCTTGTAATGAACAGGGACAATTTCGGGATAAACAGAATCCGGCAATTTTGCCGCTTTTTGAAGAAGTTTGCCATCTTCGCTTACTAAGCCGCCGGACCTGTCTGGTGAAGCCTTGGCGCAGCCAGAAGCCACTGGTTTAACGGCCCCTACGTGAAGGCCCCGGTTAACCAGCATTCTCGCCAATCCGGCGGCAATGAGGGTTTTGCCGACTCCCGTGTCAGTCCCAACGACAAAAAAGGATTTCATGGTGTCTTTAAAGTTTCTTAAAAGCGTTAAAAAGCTTCTCAATATCCGCGTCCGTATGGGCGGCGGAAACCGACAGTCGCAGACGGGCCGTTCCCTTGGGTACCGTAGGCGGGCGGATCGCCACCAGCAGTATGCCCTCTTCCAATAATTTCTCCGACATCTTCAAAGCTTCCTCATTTTCGCCCACAATGATGGGCATAATAGGCCCGGCCCCGCGCGGAATGTCGTATCCCAAGACCCTCAAACCATCGCGGATTTTCTTGGCGTTGTCCCAAAGCTTCTCCACCCTTTGGGGCTCCTGTTGCAAAACTTCCAAAGCCCCCAAAGACGCTCCGCAAACCGCAGGTGGAAGGCCGGTGGTGTAAATGAAGGTCCTGGCCTTATGGAGGAGGTATTCAACGAACATTTTGGGCCCGCAGATAAAACCACCCAGGCTTCCCAAGGCCTTGCTGTAAGTCCCCATGACAACCGCCGGGAAGTGTTTTAGTGGAAAATGATGGGTAATTCCCTGCCCGCCCGGCCCCAAAACACCGGTCCCGTGCGCGTCATCCACGTAAACTTCAGCATCGTATTCATGGGCCAGGTTGGTTACCTTTAAAAGCGGCACCAGGTCGCCGTCCATGCTGAAAAGAGCATCGGTCACAACCAAGCGGCGGCGGTATTTCCCAGCCCGTTCCAATTGTTTCTTTAAATCATCCAGGTTCAGGTGTTCATAAATAAGAAGCTTGGCACGGGACTGTCGACAGGCATCGATCAGGCTGGCGTGGTTCAAACGGTCGCAAAGCACGGCGTCTTCCTCGCCCACCATGGCGGAAACCGCCGCCAGGTTGGCCATATAGCCTGTTGGGAAGGCGAGACAGGCCTCCTGGCCCTTGAACAAGGCGGTGATTTCCTCCAGTTGCATGTGGACCGGGGTGTGTCCCGAAACCAGGCGGGAAGCCTGGGCCCCGGCCCCGTAACGCAGCAAGGCTTTTTGGGCCCGCTCCAAGACTTTAGGATGGTCGGCCAAGCCTAGGTAGTTGTTGGTACAAAAAAGGATGCAATCCTTATGGTCCACCACGGCCCGCATGCCGCCCAGCAAATCCACTGTCCGTAGGCGTCTTCTTAATCCTTGGTCGTCCAGTTCATGAAGTTCCTCATGGATGTCGTCAAGCCAACTCATTTGGTCCTCATGGTTTAGAAAAAATAACCGCGCCCAACTGTCCCCCGAAACCGTAGGAAAGGGACATCACGTGGTCCACCCTTTGTCGGACCCCGCCTTTTTCCACGTGCCTCACGCGGCACTTGGGGTCGGGATTTTTGAGGTTTCGGGTATCAGGAATTTCACCCCGCCCTAAGGCCATTGCGGAAAGGACCGCCTCCACGCTTCCGGCGGCTCCCAATAAATGCCCCGTCGCGCCCTTGGTGGAGCTTGTCCAAGCACCGGTATCGCCGAAGATACGGTACAAAGCCCCGGATTCCACCAGATCGTTCAGTTTCGTTCCCGTTCCATGGGCGTTGACGTAACCAATATCGGGCGGTTTCAACCCGGCTTTGGATAAGGCGTTTTGGATGAGGGACACAATGGTGTCTCCCCGCGGCTCCATTTCTAACATGTCCCGCGCATCCGCTCCCAGGGCCCACCCCCTCAGTCGGGCCAGGATCGGCGCCTTTCTTTTTTTAGCCGAGGATTCCCTTTCTAAAACCATGACCGCCGCCCCTTCCCCCATTAAAAAACCGTCCCGTCCCGCGTCAAAAGGCGCCGGCCCTCCATCCTTTTGGCTGAGAATTCTCATATTCCGGAAGGCGGCGTAAATCAGCGGATGGATGGAAGCTTCGGTGCTGCCGGTCAAAACCACGTCACATTCCCCGTCCAGGAGGAGTCTCGCCCCTCCCACGATGCTCCCGATGCCCGTGGAGCAGGCGGAAGAAAAGGAAAGGGAGGGTCCGCAAAACCCGAACCGTTCCTTCAACAATAGCCCGCCCGCGTGGGGATAAAAATCGGACAAAAAATCCCAGGTGACGGCAGGATCCATCCCGGTTTCAAACAGGCTTAAAAGCCCGCCCTTGCTGGAGGAAAAAGTCGTGGCGATCCTGCCGGGAGGCACCCGGTAAAGTTCCGCACCGCGCCAGGCTTCCTCGGCGGCCACCACCGCGAATTGGAGGGACCGGTCTTTTCGGATAAAACGCTGGGGCACCCAAGCTTCCAAAGCTTGGGCCGCCATGGGGTTTTCAAACGCCTCCCATTCTTTTCCCTTCAGCTGCCGCCCAACCGGCTCCCCACCCATCAGGGCCTTCCAGGTTTGGCCCGCGTCCGGCCCGAGGGGCGTGACCATACCCCATCCCGTTACCACGATGGAGTCAGGCATTTTTTTCTAAAATTAATGATTCAAAATTCATACTTCAAAATTGCCTTTCTAAAGCCAGCCCGGAAGCCTGGAATCCAGGTTGAAGACCTGTCCAGAGATGGTTTGGGTGCCCGCAAGCCAAACCACAAAATCCACCACTTCTTTCAACTCAGAGGTCTTTCCCAGAAGGTGCCTTTTCCGGATGGCCTCCTCGGCTTCAGGCGAAAGATTGTCCGCGATGCGGGTCTTGTGGAAGCCGGGGCAGACCACGTTGGTGCGGATGTTGCGGTTGCCGTATTCCTTGGCAAGGCTGCGGGCCAAACCGATGAGCCCGGCTTTGGCGGCGGTATAGGCCCCCTGGCCGATGTTGCCGGTGGTGGCCACGATCGAGGAAATAAAGACCAAATGCCCTGATTTTTGTTTCAACATGGGTTTTAGGCAGGCCTTCGAAATGTGGAACGCTCCCGTCAGGTGAACGTTCATCGTGGCGTCCCACTGGGCTTCTTCCACGTTTAAGAGCCGGGCGTTCCAGGTGGCCCCGGCGTTATGGATGGCGCAATCCAGCCGCCCCCACTTTTCCAACACTCCCTCCATCATCGCGCCCACCTGGTCCCTGTCCGAAACGTCGCACCGGTTGATCCAGAAATCCTGGGTAATGGCGGGAAAGTCCCGTGAAGCCTGCCGCGCGGCTTCCTCATCCTGGTGGTAACAAGCGGCAACGGACCAGCCCTTTTGGGCGAAAGCCTTTCCCAAGGCCAGCCCGATGCCGCGGGTTCCACCGGTGATTAAAATGACGGGCATAACAGCATGCCTTTCGTTGCGGTTGATCGGTTTCTCAGTCTTTGGGTATTAGGAGGATCTGCCTTAAGGCCTTGGTGGCTTTTCGGCAAGGAAGTATTTAATCCGTCGGGGATATGGCGTTGGAAACCACGCCGGCCATCGCCACGGCCACGACCAAAAGGATGGCCAAAAAGGTCAGGATGGGCATAAAAATCCAAACCACAAAGGTGATCAGCAGGCAATCCCGGCCGATCTTCCGGACGTTCCAGGATTCCTGGTCGTAAAGGAAAAGGGCCACCAAGATGCCGGCGAATGGGATGAAAACCGAGAGGAGATACCAAACCCAGCGGTAGGAAGTGACTCCATCCGTGGAAGGGGGCGTTGGCACGGACACTGCCTCTGGCGCCGGGGCAAGGGATTCGGGGACCGCTTTCACCCGCCGCCGGGCGGTGGCGGGGTTCATTTGAACACCTTGAACATGAAGGCCACGAAAATCAGGAGCACGGCCAGCAATGAGAAAGGCAGCCCCACGTAAATGCCGGCCGTCCACCGCGAGCACTTTAGGACTCTCTCCATCCCGAAAACCTGGAATACGAAGACGGCCAGGCACAACCACTTGCCCAATCCAAAACCCAGGCCCAACAAGGCGATTCCAGCGATGGAATAGGCCACCACCTGCCGCAAGGGCTCGGTCGGCAGGCTTTCACCAGCCAGGAAGGCGCAAAGGCGCATAAAACCCGTCCAGAGATAAATACCCGCCGTTACCAAAAAAGGCATGGCCAGGAGCATGACAACGGTTACGAGGAGGACATTGAACTTGGAACCCCCGGCCACAATCTCAGCTAAGCCCAGTTCAAAGGCCACGAGAATCCCGGTGAGGTTGGCGAAACGGAAGGCCTCTTTCTCATCCCCCGGGTGATAGTTCCGGGCGAAAAATTGGGTGGGTCGGAACCACAAAAATCGTAGGTTTTCGAAGTATTGCCTGACCATGAGGGGTAGAGTGTACCATAAACGAGTTTTGAGTTTTTGGTTTTAAGTTGGGGCGGCATTCGATTCAAAACCGGATCAAAAGTTTCATCAACCTAAAGGAGTATTTCAAGGATTATTCTTCCAGGCGGTCCAGCGCCTCGTCCCAAGCGTCGTCCAAATTGTCCACTTCACCTTCGGCGATGACTTCCGCCAGCAATTTTTTCAATTTCGGAGCGAGGCTTTCATCCAAGTCGTTCTCCCGCAGGACTTCCCTTACGTCCTCCAGGGTGAGGTTTTCCAGCAGTTCCTCCGACTCGTTCTGGAAAAGGCGGCGGCGCTCCATCTCCTCAACCGTTTCCCCCGCGGCTTCCTCGTCGTCCTCGTCCGCGTCTTCCTCATCTTCCTCTTCTTCCTCGGCCTGGTCCAAATCGATGGTGTCATCATCGTCGTCGCCGTCTTCTTCGCCTTCCTCGTCCTCGTCCTCTTCGTCAAGATCCTCGTCGTCCATTTCGTCGTCGTCCATTACTTCAGCGTCTTCCTCATGACCGCGCTTGCGTGCCAAGGATGGCCTCCTTAGGTTAGGGAAATTTAACCCAATGAATACTTCGAGTCTTTTCAACTGTCAAGGGGTTGTTCGGCGAATCAAAAACAATTTACAAAAACCGCCGGGTGGATTTTGGCGCGGGGGGCGGCGGATGCTCCAGGGTTCAAAATCGGAATACCCGCTTGTCACAGATGCCGCCGGAGGTTTTCCCATGTGTTGCGGTCCACCAGCTCCACGTTGGAGAACCGGGATAAAGCCCGGGCATCCATCGCGAAATCCGCGGGCACCATCAACAATCCGCGTTCGCAAAACTCGGCTTTCATGACGTGGCCCATTTCGCTGACCAATTCGGCCGGCACCCTTTCCTCGGCCGGGTATTGCTTGGCCATGACGGTGAACTTTCCCCCCGTGATGGGGTGGGGAAACTCGGCCACCGCCACCACGGCGCCTCCCGGCACCCGCCGGATCTTTTCCACGCGGAAGCCCATGCTTTTTAGGAACAAATCCGTTTCCTTTTCGAAGTCCAGCAGGGGCATGCGGCTCAAATCCGTGACCACCCCTTTCTCATCCACCACGCGGAAGGACCAGCGTCCGTCGTAGGCCGGCCCTTCCATCAACTGGGTTAATTTCAACCCATCCACCAGGTCCACGGCCATGGTGCGGGAGATGTTACGCGCCTCCTCGGTATAGCGGCCGGTTACGATGTAGATTCCCCGTTTACAGGCCTCCTCGCGGGCCACCACGTCCAATTCCCGGATCAAATCCGCGTGCACCGGGGCGGTCTCCGGGTACTGGCGGGCCAGCACCAAAAAACTCCCGCCTACCACGGGGTGCTGGAAATCCACTTGGATTTGGAGTGTCCCGCCCGGCACCTTTTTCAACTTTTGCACGTCGAAGTTCATCTTGGCCAGCACGGCCACCACCATGTCCTGGAACTGGGCCAGCGGCATCGAGCTGAGTTCCTTGCCCCGCAGGGTTTCCTGGATCACCTCCGGTTCCTCTATCGCCTTGGGCTTCTCCCAGCCTTCGTCGACCTTGGACTTCGGCGCTTCGTAGCGGATGTTGAGCTTGGGTGCGTTTTCCTTGATGCGCTCGATCACCCGGGCCGTCTTGCTTTCTTCCATCGGCAGGGGCTTTGTTTCCATGCCGTCGTTGTAGCGCAGGTCAAAGGAAGTCAAGGCCTTGAAGGAAGGATAATGGCTTTTTTGGACATGCTGAAAAACATCGCGCTGCGCCTTCACGCTCAGGACAACACCTTCGTAATACTTGGCCTTGCCGCTGATGAAATTCATGGTGGCGTCCACGATAACCGCGGGAATGTTATCCGAAAGGGAAAAAGCCGTTTCCAGTACATGCAGGGTATCCTCGAAGAGATTTTCCCGGAAAAGCTGGTAATTCCTGTCCACGTCCTTCAAATACCTTTGTTTCGTCATTTCGATGGTCTGCTCATCCTTGGAATCCTTTGCCTTCCTTCCCGCCCCCACGCTTGTTTCCGCCGTAAACCGCCGGGACTGGAACCGGATGCGTGGGACCATGTCGACGGAATGAACGGACTGGACCTCCACTTCGGGGAATTTCTCCGACAGGTAGAACTTTAATATCTCCTCGAAATTTCCCATGGCTCCCCGTCGGAGATGATCCCGTTTTTCCTCGATCATGTGCCTTTCCCGGCGAATCCGCATTTGTTCCTCGGCCTTTTGCGTGCTCGCTCGGCGCATATATTGGAACAGTACGGCCAGGAAAATCGTTGTTGCGAAAATCCCGATACCCACGGCCTCAGCGGTGTCCCGGCGCAAATAGTCCAAAAAATTTTGGAAAAAGGATCGGATGACGCCGTAAATGAAACTGTTGAAAAGGACGACCATGACGAGGATGATCAACCCGGCGGTGGCCACCGCTCCCAGGTTGGCTTCCTCTTCCGTATGGCCTTGTTTCAGGAGATGGTTTTTGACCTGTTTGGCCCCGGGGATTTTGAGGAACCGTTCGACCCACAAAGGTGAGAGCATTTCGCGATATCCGATTTGGATTTAATATCAACTCATGTTAAAGTCCCATCACCCCGGAGGCAAGCGTGGATTATTTGGACCGTCTTGAAAAATTAATGACCCGGCTTCGTTCCAAAAAGGGGTGTCCCTGGGACAAGCGCCAGACCCACAAAAGCCTGAAACCCTATCTCTTGGAAGAGGCCCACGAAACCCTGGAGGCCATCGACGGCGGAAATCCGGAACTGCTGAAGGAGGAACTGGGGGATCTTTTGCTACAGGTGGTTTTCCACGCCCAATTGGAAAAGGAAAAAGGCCGTTTCAACCTGCAGGACGTGGCCCAAGCCATCGGGGAAAAGCTCATCCGCCGCCATCCCCATGTTTTCGGGAAATCCAGCCGTCGGATCGCGGACATTAACCGGAAGTGGGAGGAACTGAAGCGGCGGGAAAAACCCGAGCGCAAGTCCGCCCTGGATGGCCTCCCCAAGTCGCTGCCGGCGCTCCTAAGGGCCCAAAGAATGTATGAAAAAATCTCCCAGCACGATCCATCCAAGAACCGGCAGACGGTCAAAAAAGAGCTGGAAAGGGCTTGGAAAGGTTTTGTTAAAAGTACGGACGGTTCTAAGGGTCAAAAGGAAAAGGCGGCGGGGGCGTTTTTATTGGCCTTTTCCCGATTCTCCCAAGTCTTAGGCATCCACGCCGAAATGGCGCTAAGTTCGGCGTCCGATCGATACGAAAAAAATTACAGGCTTTCCGAACGCCGCTGAGGCTTAGGACTGCTTGCTTTGGTAGAGAATCCGGTGGGGCAGCTGCATGGCGGTGAGGTAGTTGCCATAAACGCAACCCGTGTCCAGGTCGATGCGGTCGCCGGTCAGGTCCACCGTTTCCACGGGCGTATGCCCATAGATGACCAGCTTGGGTGTGGGGCGGGGATCCTGGATGAATTTGCGTCGGATCCAGAGTAAATCGTCGGGCTGTTGGGCGTTCAGGGGATAATCCAAATTGATGCCCGCATGGCAGAAAAAATAGTCCGGCGTCTCATGGGTATAAACAAGGGCGTTCAGGAACTCCACGTGGGCGGGGGGGATGTAGGATTGGAGCAAGACATGGGCCCCTTCCCCGCGCACCTCATCGAGCTTTTCCTTGGGGACATAGGATTGAAGGGTTTGGTGCCCTCCGTTGAGCAGCCAGTTGGATGCCGCCAGGGGGTTGGGGGTTCCCAGCCAATCCAGCATCATCTGTTCGTGGTTTCCCCGCAAGAAATGCCATTTCGGCTTGCGCCGTTCCAGCAGGTAATCCAAGACTCCCTTGCTGTCCGGCCCCCGGTCAACGTAGTCTCCCAAAAAGACGACATCGTCTTCTTCCTTCAGCGGCAATTGGCCCATCAGGTCCTTCAGGGCCTTCAAACAGCCGTGAATGTCGCCGATCGCGTAAATCAACGGAATCTCCAAAAGGTTTTGGTTAGTTTACGCCTTTTCCGGACTCAGGGCGTGAATTTCAAGCATTTTCTTCTTGGGAAGCAAAAGCAATAGTCCTAAATGGGCGGACCCCAACACCAACACGGCGATCCTTAAGCCTGCCTCGCCAAAATAGGATTGCCCCGCCAAAAAGCACCCCAGCCCCAAAACCCGGCCAAGAGCCAGGGGCACCTCCCGGGCGGCCAAGTATTCGATGCGGCGGGTTTTCGCTTCGCGGGCCTTTTCAAGGATGGTGAAGGAAACCGCCCCGAAAACAACCTGAAGCCAGGTCCCCCCCGTCATGGCCAACACGCTATAGGCCAGGATGGAAAAATAATTGACCCCGAGGGAAAGGCCCAGCCCTGCGGCCGCCAAAACCCAACAGGAAATCCAAAGCCCTTGCCAGCGGTTTTCCGTTTTGGCCCAAACGGAAAGCGCGTAGGAGGTCAACACGCCCAGTAAATTGGAAAAAGTGCTGTATCCGCCGACGACGGCCTCGTTTTTTGAGACGCGGTAAACCAGCAAGCCCATCAAAAACCAGAAAACTCCGTTCCTCAAACCCAGGAGAAATTGCGCGCCCATCAGACGGTTCCAATCCCCGTTGTTTTTGAAGGTCAGGACTTTCCATAGGTAAAAACCCTTTTCCGTGGGAACGGCGTGGAATTGGAAACTTTTAAAGGTCAAGACCAAGTAAAGGGCCAAGGCAATGGCGAATACGAGGTAATACCCCACCAGGGAGTCCTTCCCGCTCCCGCCCGTCCCAAAAGCCGCGATCAGCCAGCCGGATATTTGGGGCGCCAGGATGCACAGAACCGAGGTGAAAAAAGTGGTGAGGGAAAGGAAATAATCCCTGGTCTTCTCACTGGTCTCCTGGAGGGTCAGGGAATGCTCCCCGAGGAAGTAAAAGCCGACCCCCAGGCCCGCCAGGACGCCCAAAAAACAGGGATGTTCGGGGGCGGACTCCCTCCAAACCAGGGTTGCGGCGAAGACGAGGGCGCTGAATACGAACCCCAATTGGTACGAAAGGACGTTTCCAAACTTCTTGGATAGATGGCCCCCGATCCAGAAGGCCGGCGCGATGACCGTGAATTGGACCAAGTTGAAAAGGCCCGCCGCCTTGAAATCCTGGTGCTCTTTATAAAGAAAGACGTTTAAAAAAACATTCGAGAGGGTGTAGTTGAAATCGTAAAGGCTGAACATCCAAGCCAGGGTTTTTTCCTTGGGGGAAAGCGGGCGCCGGACGCCCAAATAGCGGTGGAGGAACTGGTAAACATACGAGAAAAACAGGTCGAACATAGTGGTCCTTATAAAAAAAGAGCGGGAGACCCCCGCTCTTTTTGGATGGGAAGATTTTTCAGCTCA
Organism: candidate division FCPU426 bacterium; assembly: GCA_030038835.1. Taxonomy (GTDB): domain Bacteria; phylum Oederibacteriota; class Muellerivitia; order Muellerivitales; family Muellerivitaceae; genus JAJPJW01. Next base: position 4,731 of record JASHQZ010000335.1, on the reverse strand, counting down.
GTGGAACAAGCTTTTTAGTTGGTTTCCCAAGTTTTTAATCACCGGCTGTGCCGTATTCTGGATCTGGGCGCCCTCGTTTTTCTTGATATTGTTCACCATCCGTCCCGGATCCCAGGAATAGTGGTTCTCCGATACAGGGCCTGTAAATTTCAGGTCGATGGGGACATTGCCGTTGGCGTCCGCGAGGCAGCTGGTATTTTTCACGAAACCGGTGAAGACCGAAGGAATTCCGGAAGACACCGCCGCAAAATCGATTGAATCCTGCCGGATGTCGCAACGGACCTCCATATCCGGTGAATAAGCCATTTTGACCATTTCGATTCCACCCGTCTCATGGATGGCCCCGACCTTCCCCACGCTGTTCAAGGTGAAGGAGAACAACTTGTTCTTCATGGCAAGGGTCCCGTCGATTTTGTCGAAGTTGATCTCATCGCTTTTATCCTTTAGGTAACTGTTGATGGTCTGGAGGGCGGCCAAGCCCTTGATCTTGGCGTCCACCAGGCTGTAATTTCCCGACCCCACTTGGCTGGCCATCATCTGGTCGCCGGAGGTCACCCTTCCGCTTCCCGAATAGGCGAAGTTCATGGTCCCGTAAAGTTTGTCTTTGTAGGAAGTGTAGTCCTTGGTGGTGACATAGGCGTCGATACTGGCATCCACGGCCTTCTGGGCGTTCACGTTCTTGAGGCTGAATGCGTAACTGCAAGCGGAGGTCGCCCCGTTGAAAGTGACGCTCAAGGCGCCCGTGCCGTCAAAAGCGTTGAAAGTGATCGGCGGAATCCGGATGACGTCGTTGGAGCAGTAAATCGTGCCGTTCATCGACTGCAAGTAGGGTTCGTTGGGAAGCGTAATACCGACCCCCTTGAGGGCTACCTGCCCGTTGACGAGGAAAGGCAGGCCCTTGCCCGTCGCTGGGGCGATGGAGAGGTCCACCGATCCCCCTCCGTCGATGGTCGTATTCTTTAATTTCGGCAGCATTCCTGGAAGTCCCTTGAAAGGAAGGGAGTCCGAATGGATCTTGCAGGACCAGTTGGAGCCGGCATAGTGGAAGGAACCCGTCACTGTCCAATCGGCGTAAACCACCTTGAAGGAAGGGACGTCATAGATCCCCTCGTTCATCTTGTTCACGCTCTTGAAGTCCACCGTGCAGGCGGTCTTGGCGGTCTTGACGAAGAGGTCCTTGTATTGGATGGCCAGTTCGGACCCGTCAGCCGTCCCCGATAACTCGAGCCCTTTGCTTTTGCTTCCCGCAAGGTGGAAATCCACCTTGGCCGGGCCACCCAGGGAAAGCCCTTCCGGCATCTTGGAGAGGTTGCTGGGCACCAACCCTGCGAATTTCAGCATGTCCAAGGACGCTTGCCCATCCATCGTGGGGGTCAAATCCCCGGTCATATTCAACGCGTCGCCCGAAAGGTTGAAACCCAGGTCGTTCACCGTGCCTTTCAAATCGAGGCCCTTGATGGATTGGCCCTCAAAAAAATAGCGCGCCGATCCCCCCAGGGCTAATTTGTAGCTTAATTTGTTGTAGGTGAACGGCGTGTCGAGGGAAAAGGAGATTTTTCCGCCGTTGAGCGAAATATTGCTGATTTTCAAGTTCAGGTCCGGAGCCGTAGCCTTCTGGGCCGGTGAGGCGGTCTCATCCAGGTATTCCAGGTCGGCGCCTTCGATGTTAAGGCTGTCCACGGAAATATCCGGCAACCCAGAAGTCTTACCGGCATTGGAGGCCGCCGTGTTCCCCTGCGTTGAACCTGCCTGCCCTGGGCTCGTCGTATGGGCCGAATCCGCCCAGGCGGTATCCGCGAAGAAAGAGGAAGAGACGGCCTTTTCCGGGGCCTGAAGCTCTGCGTTTTTCTTGCGTTTCTTTTTGAGCGGAGATTTTTTCCCGGATTTGGCCACGGCCTTGGGGGTGGGGGCTGGAGCCGGAGCGACCGGAGGCGAAGAGTCCCCCGTCATGTCGCTGAAATTGAATTGGCTGGGATTCCTTCGTTCCACAAAAATCTGCGGCTGGTTTAACTTGATCTCCCCTAACGAAACCTTTCCCCACAACAGCGGCAACAAATGGTAGGAAATCGAAATATCCTCGGCGGAAACCATGGGCCTATCGGCCCAACCCACGCGGTTGGCGACCACCAAATCCTGGATGTCAAAACCGCTAAAAACGTTGAAATGTACGTCCCCGATGGTCACCTTATGCTTAAGGGCCGTGGTCAGTTCGTTCATCGCCATGGCTTTGAGCTTAGCGGGTGGCAGCAGAATGGGAATCAGGATGGCCGCCACTATCAGCAGAAGGATGAAAAGTCCCGCGCAGACACCCGCGGCCCAAAGGACGAATTTCAAAAATTGGTTCGTCGGTTGCTTGGCCATAATGAATTCCCTCCTCGGAGAATGACAACATTGTATGCAAACCACGAACCAAATGAAAAGACATGCGGAGAAAAGGCGGCAAGTTGATTTAAAAAAATTAATCTTTTGGAAAAACAGGCGGCTCGCCTTCGGTTAGGGCTGGCCACCCGGGGTTCCGCCGGCCGGTGCGGCGGCCAGTTGCTGGGCCTTTTCCAGACAGGCTTTTCCATGTTCCTTCTCCCCGGCCTGGACATAGGCAGTGCCCAACTGCCGGTAAAACTCCGCGTCGGCGGGCGCCCAGGTCTCCGCTTTGCCCAATTCCTCAAGGGCCTTGGTCCGGTCCCCTTTCAGCAAATACGTCATGGCGATATTGGCGAGAAGCAGGGCGTCCCGGGGATGGCTGTCGACCTGCGGCTCATAAATGGCCAGGGCGTCGTCGTAGCGGCGTTCGTACTCGTAGGCCGCCCCCAGCCGAAGGATGTACTCCATCTGCCCCGGTTCCAATCCCAAGGCCGATCTGTAGGCTTCCACCGCTTTCACATATTGCCGGTGGTCCTCGTAAAAATCGCCAAGGTCCCGGCAAGCCAGGGCGGACCTCGGGTCATCCTCCACCGCCCGCTCAAGCTCCTGAAGTTGTTCCTTCTCCTTCCCTTCTTTCTTAAAAAGCATTGCCAAGTTCAGGTGCGCCAGGGCGTAATGGGGGTTGATGCGCAGGGATTCCTGGAACTCGGCTTCGGCCTCGTCGTCGCGGCCCAGGTCCATCAGGATGGAGCCGGTGGCGGAATGCGGTAGATAGTCCTTGGGCGTCATGGACTCGCCCTTTTGTGATTCCGCCAAGGCATCTTGGAACCTGCCGACGGCCATGTAGGATTGGGCAAGGATGGAATGGTAGGTCGCCGAAACGTCCGGGTAGGTCCGGTTGATGTCCTCGAAAAAGGGGATGTCCCCCCTCCAGATCGCCAATTGCTGGTGGGTCAGAAAACCCAGTCCCGCGGCCAAGACCAGGCCCGCCCCCGCTACCGCCGCACGGTTCCGGTACAGCAACCGGGACAGTCCGGCGCCCGCCAGCAGCGTGGGTGCCAGGCAAGGCAGATAGGTGAAACGGTCGGCTGCGGCCTGGCTTCCGGTCTGCAAGATTCCCAGCACGGGCAAGAGGGTGAGGACATAATAAAGGAACACCGCACCCAGCCAGGGTCGGCTTTTCCTCCAGTGGAAACAAAGCCACCCCATTCCCAAAACTAGGATCGCGCAGCTCATAAGAGCCGGCGTGAAGGCCGCGTAGGTGAGGTCAAATGGATAAAAAGGATGAAGGCCCCAAGGCAGGACCGTCTCCCAAAGGTAAAGCACGATGGAATGAAAGGCGTTCATGGCCTTGTAGTCCAGGGGCAGAACCGTGTTCATGTCCATATATTGCGCCTCGGCCTGGGCCAAGGGCGCCAGCACTGCGGTAGCCAAGGCCAGCGCTAGGATGGGAATTTTCTCCAGCAGGGCTTTCCGTCCAAAGCGTTTTAGGGGCCAGACATCCAAAATCAGGAGGGCCACGGGAAGGCTGACGGCCATGGGTTTGGATATTAAGGCTAGGGCCCCGCAAACCAAGGACGCGGCCCCAAAGCGGTTTTTCAGGCTGGGTGGGGCCGCCTGTCCATGTAGATATAGAAGGAGGCTGAGGAGGTAAAAAAACGCGCACAAGACGTCCCTTTCCTCATTGGCCCAGGCCACGGATTCCACCCTTAAGGGGTGGAGCCCGAAAAGGAGGGCGGCCAGAAATGCCGCCGTGAAAGCCAAGAAACCGGAATGGGGGGGCAGATTCGTTTTTTCCTTAGAGCCGTCGCCCCGTCCTGAACCATGCGTTTGGCTTGCCTTCGGGGCTTGTTCCCCTCCGGCCGGGGAATGGAACGCAAATTCCAATATCCTAAGGCTGAGAAAAAAAACCAAAACCGTATCCAGGCAGTGGAGAAGAAGGCTGTGCAGGTGGTAAACCCAGGGATGAAGCTTCCCCACGGCATAGTCGAGGGCCAGGTTGATCCAGGCCAAGGGGATCCAGTTGCCCTGGTAAAAGGTTGTGAAGCACCACCTAAAAAACGAACCGTCCAACGAACGTAGGCTGGCGTTGTCCAGGATGTACTGGTGGTCGTCCAGGTCGAGGAAGGCGTCGTTCAGGGAGGGCAGGTAAAGGAAAAAGGCGGCCAAGGCCGGGAGGAGGGCAGCGGCCCAAAATAGGAAAGGGTCCAAATCCCCCGGCGGCGTGGCAAAGGCGGGCGGTTTTGCCCCGGAATCTCCTTTCGGGATTCCATGGTCTTTTCCCATCGTAAGGCCCGTGGAGGTGGAGGTCCGGTTCAAGGGATGCGACGGGTTTTGGCGCATCAAGGCTTCTTGTTCTTGGTTGTTCAT
>JASHQZ010000334.1 GCA_030038835.1 candidate division FCPU426 bacterium | reverse complement strand
ATGGTGACCAAGTTCCCCGCCGGGCTCGTGGCGCCAGCCACGAAGGCACCCGTTACCTTCACAGAGGAGAGGTTGTCCAGGTAACGGCTGAAGCCGTAAATGCTCATGGATTCCAGCGTGGACGGCCAAGTGCCTTGGGTGTCGCCGTAGTAAATCGAAGCGGCGGACTTAATGGAACCCAAGTTGCCCTTGGTAGACCCTTCCCTGGATTTTTCCAACATTTGGGCGAACCGCGGAATCGCGATGGCCGCCAAAATTCCGATGATTGCGACAACAATCATCAGCTCAATCAAAGTAAACCCCTTTGCTTTTAAACGAATCATAAAACCCCCTAAACTTGATCTTTAACAACCCCTTTTCCTAATCTTCCAGCAGATTAGGCATTTTTTATTTTATCGTTTTACAAACACCTTGTCAACTTGGTCAAAATCCTGGCAGTGTCTTACTTTAAAACTCATGTTCGTTTATCGACCCGCCCCCAGCGCTTCAACATCTCTCAAAGTCCTGAAGCGCCCGAAGAATTAGGGTGCTTGGAGCCAATGCGCCCAATGCTTCTCAAAAGGTGTCCATCTTAGAAGACGGTTGTATGTCCCGAACCATTATCCCTAAAAACCGTCAGCCCACGACATTCCCGATGCTAAACATCGGCATAAACATCGCCACAACAATGAACCCGATCGTAACGCCTAAAAAAACGATCAGTATAGGTTCGATAATGGAAGTCAACCCTTCCACCGCGGCATCCACTTCCGCCTCGTAAAAATCAGCTATTTTGTTCAACATGGCGTCAAGGGCTCCGGTTTCCTCGCCCACATTGATCATTTGGGTCACCATCGGAGGAAAGACCTTGCTTTCCTTTAAGGGTTGAGTCAGGGTTTTACCTTCACTCACCGAATCCCTCGCATTGCTGACCGCCTTCTCAAGAACAAGGTTGCCGGAGGTTTTAGCCACGGTTTCAAGCGCGTCCATGATCGGCACGCCTGATTTAATGAGGGTACCCAGTGTTCGGGCGAATTTTGCCACCGCGGCTTTCCGCGCCAAGATCCCGAAGATTGGAATTTTCAAAATCATCATGTCCCAGTTATAGGCGCCGGCCTTTGTCTTGCGGTACATGCTGACGGCAAACCAAACCGCCACTAAAAAAACCACTATAATGAATGACTTCTTACTGGCCAAAAAATCGCTGACATCAATGAGAAACTGGGTGGGCGCTGGCAATTTAGCGCCGAAGGAAGCGAAAACGTCTCGGAAAGTCGGGACCACTTTCACCATGAGAAAGATAACAACAAGGACGGCCACCGACATGACCACGATGGGGTACATCATGGCAGACTTAACCTTGCGCGAAACACCTTCGGCTTTTTCCATGTATTCGGACAGCCTCTCGAAAATCACGTCCAAAATGCCGCCTTGCTCTCCGGCTTTGACCATATTGACATAGAGGGTGTTGAAAACTTTCGGAAATTTCGCCATGGCCTCCGAAAGCGGTACACCGTTGGAAATGTCATCCCGGACTTTGTTCATCACAACTCGAAAATCCGGGTTTTCCGCCTGCTCCGCCACAATTGTCAGCCCTTGGAGAATCGGCAGCCCGGCGTTTACCATGGTTGAAAATTGGCGGCTGAAAACCACGATATCCTTGGTCGTGACCTTTCCGCCTTTTCGGGTCAGGGCGCTTAAAAGGCTGGTCAATCCTCCCGCCGGCGAGGCAGAAATGAGTTCCAACCGTTTCTGCCGAAGGGCAACCGCGACTCCGGATTCGGCATTCGCGTCGATCGTCCCCTCGACAATTTTCCCCAAATTGTTCTTGGCCTTATATTTAAAGGTTGGCATGGCGCGCCCCTCCGATCAAGTTAGATGACGCCCTTGACCATCCGTTGAAGTTCCTTGGGGTCCAGCGTCCTTGAAAAGATCTCGTTGTAGCTGACCAATTGTTTTTGGTAAAGGTCAAACAGGGATTGGTTCATGGTCTGCATTCCGTATTCCGTTCCGGTCTGCATGGCCGAATAAATTTGGTGGATTTTCTCTTCCCGTATCAGGTTGCGGACGGCCGCCGTGGGAATAAGAACCTCCACCCCAATGCAGCGGCCCGAACCGTAGGCCTTGGGAAGAAGCTGCTGAGACAATACGGCCTGCAAAACGAAGGAAATCTGGGCGCGGATTTGCTGTTGCTGGGCGGCCGGAAAGACGTCGATGATACGGTTGATCGTTTGGATGGCGTCCACTGTGTGGAGGGTGGCGAAAACCAAGTGCCCCGTTTCCGCGATGGTCAGGGCGGCGTTGACGGTTTCTAGGTCGCGCATTTCCCCGATGAGGATTACGTCCGGGTCCTGCCGCAAGGCGTACTTCAAGGCGGTGGCGAAGGTATGGGTGTCGGTGCCGACCTCCCGCTGGTTGACGATGCTGGATTTATGGGTATGGACGTACTCGATGGGGTCTTCAATAGTGATAATATGGTGCTGCTGGTTGGTGTTGATCCAATCTAACATCGCCGCTAAGGTCGTGGATTTTCCCGAACCCGTGGGTCCGGTCACCAGGACCAGCCCCTTGGGCAATTTGACGATATCCTGCACGACGGCGGGGAGCTTTAAGTCGTCGAAGGTGCGGATGGAGGTGGGGATATTGCGCAACGCCGCGGCTACCGCGCCGCGCTGTTGGTAGACATTCATGCGGACGCGGCCTACCCCCTCCACGCCGAAAGACACGTCCAATTCATTGTCCTTCTCGAACTTTTCCTTTTGTTCGTCCGTCAGGATGCTGTAAATCAATTGCTGAGTCGTCTCGGGCCGTAGTTTCTCGTACTCGGTGGCCGTCATCACCCCATCGATGCGCAGCATGGGGGGGGCGCCCGCGGTGATATGAAGGTCGGAGGCGCTACGCTCGAACATCAGCCTCAACAGCGTGTCAATGTTGACCATGGAATTTTGTTTTCTCCTTTGGCGAGTTTTCCTTCAACAAGGTCACTCCTCTGAATCCGCGTGCGCCACCCGCAGGAGTTCCTCGACGGAGGTCAGTCCCTTTAAGATTTTCTTGACCCCGCATTCCCTTAGGGTTTGCATTCCGGCTTCCCGTGCTACCTTCTTCAGCTCCGAAGTGGGTTTTCGTTGCAGCACACCCCTCTTAAACTCTTCACTGGTTACAAGGACCTCATGGATGGCCATGCGGCCTTTATACCCGGTGTTGGAGCACGTGGCGCAGCCCCTTCCCCGGTACAAGGTGACGGCCTCCCCAGCGTTAGGGCTGACTCCGATTTCCTCCAACACCTCCGGCGGCGCCTCGTAAGCTTCCTTGCAATCCTTGCAAATACGGCGCAGCAGGCGCTGGGCCACCACGCAATGGACCGTGGAGGTGATCAGGAAGGGTTCCACCCCCATGTTGGTCATGCGGGTCACGGCCCCGGGCGCATCGTTGGTGTGCAGCGTCGAGAACACCAGGTGGCCGGTCAAGGCCGCGTTGATGGCCACCTCGGCCGTTTCCTTGTCCCGGATTTCCCCCACCATGATCACGTCCGGGTCCTGCCGCAAGAACGACCTTAAACCCGCGGCGAAAGTCAGGCCGATGCCGGCCTTGGCGTTCACTTGGTTGATGCCCGGAAGGTTGTATTCCACCGGGTCCTCGATGGTGGAGATGTTGGTGTCCGGGTTGTTGATGTAATGGAGGGCGGAGTAAAGGGTGGTGGATTTCCCCGATCCGGTCGGCCCCGTCACCAGGACCATGCCGTAGGGTTCCACGATGGCCTTTTCAAACTTGGGCAGGATGTCGTCCTCGAACCCGAGTTTGGGTAGGTCCAGGGAAAGATTAGAGGAATCCAGGATGCGCATGACGATTTTTTCCCCGAATTGGACCGGGCAAACCGAGACCCGAAGGTCGATCTCCTTTCCTAAAACCTTGATCTTGATGCGGCCGTCCTGGGGTAGGCGCCGCTCGGCGATATCCAGCGAGGACATGATCTTGAGGCGCGAGGAAATAGCCGGGGATAAGGCCCGGGGAGGCGATTGGACCTCGTGCAGCACGCCGTCGATGCGGTAACGGCACCGGAGATTTTTTTCGTAGGGCTCTATATGAATATCGCTCGCGCCCGCCCGCACCGCCTCGGTCAAGATCAAGTTGACTAGGCGCACCACCGGGGCGTCCTCGCCGGCCGCCTCCAGCTTGGAAATATCCATGTCCTCTGCTTTTTCTTCCATCACTTCCAGGTTTTCACCACCCATGGAATTGATGATTTCCTGCATATCGCCGCCGACTTCCGGACCGCCCCCGCCGCTTCCCGCGCCGGCCGCCGTGCCGTAGTACTTGGCCTGCATGGCTTTGATCTCGGTCTCGCTGGCGATGGCCGGTTCCACCTCGAAACCCGTCATCATTTTGATGTCGTCGATGGCGAAGACGTTCAGCGGATCGGCCATGGCGACCGTGAGTTTCTTGTCTTTCTTCACGATAGGAATGAGGCAATGGTTGACGGCAATGGATTCGGGGACGGAAAAAACGACGTCGTTGGGAATGTCGCCGATCTCAGTCAGGCTAACGTGGGGAATGCCCAGCTGGGTGCCTACGAAAGCCATGATGACATCCTGGGTCACATAGCCTTGGCTGATGAGGATTTTCTCGAGTCGGCCACCCTTGATTTTCTGCTCATGCAGGGCTTCCTGTAATTGCTCTTCGGAGATGATGCCCTCATCCACCAGCATTTCGCCCAGGCGTTTTTTCATGGATTCAGGCATGGCGACACCTCGGGGGGCTTGAGCTTCGGTCGGATCGGCGTTACGAAAGAAGTATAGAATCGAAAAAAATCGAAGTCAACTTTTGTCGGGAATTCCCGCGGAACGGTCACCTAAAGCAAGGGCTTGGGCCAAAGCCTTGCGCAAAACTTCCAGGGGCGCCTGGCGACCCGTCCAATACTCAAAGGAAAGGGCCCCCTGATGCAGCAACATGCCGCTCCCATCCAGGTGGGGCAAATGGAGCCGCCGGGCTTGCCTCAGGAAAGCCGTTGGGCGGTGATAAACCAGGTCCACCACCAAGGTTCCCCTGCCGGCGCCTTGAAGGGAAAGGGGTGACGGATCATCCGTCTTCAAACCCAAGGAAGTGGATTGCACCACCCAATCACACCGGCCCAGGAATCCTCTTCCTTCCGTCAGGGAAAGGGTCCCGCCCTTGAGCCGAGGGTAGCGCTTCAACAGCCGTCTTAAAAGATCTCGTGCCCGGCCCGGGGATCGGTTGGCCACGAAAAGGGCCCGGACACCCGTCCGGGCCAATGCCTCCGCCACGGCCTTGGCCGCCCCTCCCGCGCCGATCAGGAGCCCCTGGGAGCCCCTCATTTTTCTCCTCCAAGGTCCCAAAGACTTTAAAAAACCCTCTCCATCGGTGGAAGCGCCGACCAACTTTCCCCCGCGCCGGTAGAGGGTGTTGACCGTTCCAAGCCATTGGGCTTCCCTTTCCACTTGGTCTAGACATGGAATGACTTTTTCTTTGTAAGGAACCGTCACATTGGCGCCCTCAACGTTAATGGCCCTAAGGATTTCCACCGCATTTTTCAACTGGCCGGCGGTAACCTCCAAGGGGGCGTAAACCCAGGGCATCCGGAGAGCGCGGAAGGCCGCGTTATGCATCCAAGGGGATAGGGAATGTTCCAAGGGATGTCCCAGGATAAAAATAAGCCGGCTGGCGCCTGTGATGCTGGGGGCCGTACTTTCAAGGGATTTCACGAACCCTCCTCCGGCGTGGAGCTGTAAAAAAACTGGATCATGGCGGTCAGGACGGTGCCCGCTGTCTCCGTCCTCAAAATGGGCGTGGGCAGATGCACGGGGGCGGCCCCTTGGTCTTCCGCTTCCCGTACCTCTTCCGGGGCCCACCCGCCTTCGGGCCCCACCAGGGCCAAAATCTTCCGGGCCAATCGGTTGGATTCTAACACCGTTTTCAAGGTCGGCGCTTGCTTTTCATAGGGCAGGAGCACCAAATCGAACTCTTGGAACTTTCCTAGCAAGGTGGCCCACTCGGTGACCGGCTCCAAGCGGGGGACGTCATTCCGGCCGCATTGGCGGCAAGCCTCCACCAGGATCTTTTGCCATCTTTCGTTCTTATGTCCGAATTGGGAGGGATCGGGCCGGGAGACGCTTCGCCGGGTGAGGAGAGGCATGAATTGGTGGATGCCGGCTTCCGTTCCTTGCCGCAGGATCAAATCCATCTTTGTGGATTTCGGGAGGCTTTGCCCTAAAGCCAAGTGGATCCCTTCTCGGCCCGAAGCCTCCCGGCGGGACAAGACAGCGGCCAGCGCTTGGGGAAGATCCGCCTTTTTTAAAACCATTTCATACTGGCAGCCCCTGAGATCAAAACCCAAAAACCGTGCGCCTTCCACCATGCGAAGGACTTTCAGCAGATACCGGGTCGTGGATTCGTCCAAGGTCAACTCAGCAGCGGCAGACGGGACCTCAGGCAGGAACAACCGCGGAACGAAACTCATAGCGTGGCGCCTAAACGGTTTTGAAAAATTCTTTCGAATAAAAAAGACCGTTCAGCGGGTCTTTGTTTCGCCGATTTGCCAAAACGCGCCTTTCTTGGCGTCTTGGCGCCTTGGCGGTGGACTTTCATTTTTTCCGGGCGAAGAGGTTTTTCATCTTGCCCATGAACTTGGCGATCTTGGGGGTATTGGCCTCTTCGGAAAGGGCGGCAAATTCTTCCAACAGTTTCCGTTGTTTGGCGTTTAATTCTTCCGGTGTCTCCACCGTCACCGTGACCAAAAGATCCCCCACGCCTTCTTGCTGGGGGTCCTTTAAGCCTTTTTCCCTTAACCGGAAAACTTTACCGGACTGGGTTCCCGCCGGAATCTTCATTTTGACCGGTCCTTCCAGGGTTGGCACCTCGATTTCAGTCCCCAGGGCCGCTTGGGGGAACGAAACGGGGATTTCACAGTGCAGGTCGCTTCCATCCCTCTCAAAAAATTCGTGGGTTTCCACATGGAGGAAAACATAGAGGTCGCCCGCGGGGCCGCCGTTCAAACCCGCCTCCCCCTCCCCCCTTAAGCGCAGTCTTGAACCTTCGTCCACGCCCGCCGGAACCTTGACGGAAATGGTCCTTTCCCTTTCCACCCGGCCATGGCCATGGCAGGCGGGGCAGGGGCTTCCCGGTAATTCGCCCTGTCCGCCGCAGCGGGTGCAGGTTCGGGCAATGGTGAAAAAACCCTGGGTGGACCGGATCTGTCCCGTTCCCTTGCAGGTGGGACACACGACCCGCCCCGATCCCGGCTTGGCGCCCGACCCGTGGCAGGTTTCACAAGTGGCCAGCTTGCGCACCTGGATGTCCTTGGTGGTCCCGAAGGCCGCTTCCTCGAAGGTCAGGCTCAAGTCGTAGCGAAGATCGTCGCCTTCCTGGGCTTGGTTGCGGGTGCGGCCTCCCCGGCCCGGGGCGCCCCCCCCGAAGAAGTTGCTGAAAACGTCCCCGAAGATGTCCTCAAAATCGGCCGCATTGCCGAAATCCTGAGGGCGAAAACCGCCGCCCCCGTAACCCGTGGGTCCCCCGACACCCGCCCCTGCGTGGCCGAACTGGTCGTAAGCTGTCTTTTTTTGGGGGTCGGAAAGGACCTCGTAGGCCTCGTTGACCTCCTTAAACTTCTCCTCGGCTTCTTTATTATTAGGATTGGCGTCCGGATGGTATTTCTTCGCCATGTTCCGGAAGGCTTTCTTGATGTCATCGGCCGAGGCGGTGCGCGGGAGACCCAGCACCTCGTAATAATCCCTTTTCGTAGCCATGTTTTCCTTCATGTCCCACCCGCTTTTCTGTTTTGTTGGGAAAAATTTAAGAAGTGGAAAGCGGGCTTTCAATAACGTTGTGTCGGTGTGACCCCGGTCGCTACATTAAGGAAGTTTCCACCGGTTGCAAAGCACCCTCAACCTATCATTCCGGCGCGGTGGCGTAAAGGGGCCATTGAACGGCAAAAAAATCAAAATTGGCCTTGCGAAAGAAAGGGCCGCTCTTCTAAACTAACGGGGTTTTGGCGGTCGGAATAGCTCAAACCCCTCCCGCGCGCCGGGAGAGTGAAACTCGAAGGAGGCAAGTCATGCCGTATGTCATTACCGAGAAGTGCCTGGGTGAGGTTTACGCGCAATGCGTGGATGTTTGCCCGGTGAATTGCATCCACCCCGGCCAGTACAAGGGCCAGGCTTTCATGATCATCGATCCCGAGGAGTGCACCGAGTGCACCAGCTGTTACTCCGCTTGCCCCATCGGCGCCATCGTTGAAGGCGTGGATAAGGATCCCGAGTACGGGAAGATCAACGCCGAATTAGCCCCATCCTTCAAGAATAATCCCCCGGTGGCCACCCGTCCGGCCAACGATCCTCCCCACCGCCCGGAGAACAAGCTGGTCAATTAAGACTGCGGAAAATCGAAAGGCCGCTTCCTCTAAGGGAGTGGCCTTTTTTTAGGCCAACTTGCTAAATCGATTTCAGCCGGATACTCAATGGCGAAAAGACGATGGGGAAACCGGTTTTTGCGATCTGAACTCGTTTTTCCATCCCCCACCTTCCCTCGCTAAAACTTCAGAGGGCGGGCCACTGCCACCTGCCTGGCGCAGCTTTAATGAAACCGGTGCTCAGCCACCCAATCCGTGTTTTAAGACCCTTTGTTTTTCAAGACATACCCGGATAAACGCATTGACTTGTTTGGAATGGGTCAAATTAATCAAGTGTCCTCCTCTCTGGATCACCTTGTCCGGCCGGACCTGCTTGAGCGGTATCAAATGGTCTTTTTTCCCATGAATGTGGAAAACCCTTGTCCCATCCGGCCCACAACCCTTCCAACCCCGGATGGCGTCCACCGTCCATTTCGCGAAGTCGTCGGGGGTTTCCAGGAACATTCGGATCAATAAGTCCCTTTGGTCCGGCGTTTCCGCCCCCAAGATGCGTCCGCTGATTTCAGGAAGGGTTCTACAACACCTCTTGGAAAAACGGGGCCAAGCCGGGAAACTTCCGGCCAGTCTTAGGAGAAAAGGGATGCTGGTGGGGGAGCGGCAACTACCGACCAAAATCACGGCTTTGGGCTTGACCTGGCGGGCCATCTCTTGGGCGATCATCCCGCCAAAGGAGACGCCCACCAAGATGCATCCCGGTTGGAGGCGGAGGCGCTTGGCCCAACGGCGCGCATAACGGGCCAGGGACTCGTTTTCCAGCGGGGCGATCCAATCCAGGGCCATGGAT
>JASHQZ010000034.1 GCA_030038835.1 candidate division FCPU426 bacterium | reverse complement strand
CCTGGGGCGCGGCGGCGTTGAGTCCTTCATTGGAGGTTATCTGGCAAAAACCCGCCAGGATGCTGTTGGGGGAAACCGTGTTGTAGGAAATAGCGCCGGTCTGTGTGGCGGAGGTGATGGTGCTTTGGTTGTATCCGCCAATGGGCGTCGTTGGATTAACCCCCTGGTACACAACCGCGGCGGCGTAAAAGCTGACGCTCCCCGAAAGAGTCACCGAGATCGTATCCGATGGGGTCTCGACCGGGTTCGAGGCGTAATAGACGAAAAGGCTTTCCCCCGTAGTGCTGGCGTTATGCCCCAAAAGCGTAAAGTTGTTGCCTTGGGTGTCCGTGACCGTTTGAACGGTATCGGTGGAACTCTCGAGGGCCACCTCAACCACCAATAAATTGTCGGTTCCTTCCACAAAGACTCCCGGAAGGGTCAACGTTGGAACGTTCGATCCGGAATCCGATGTGGCGAAAACCTCCTCCACCTGGCAGGAAGGCGGGGGTGTGGGCGTATTGGTTTGGGCTAAGGAAGGGGACGCCGATAAAATCGCCCACAAACCCAAAAAGACCGGAAGAGTAAAAATGGCTTCAAAAAAATTTGACCTGGCGTTTTTTAAACCCATTTCCATCTAAAAAGGCCATCCTTTGGGGATCGGTTCCGCATTTTCAGGGTCGTTGGTTCCCAAAACCCGGGTCATCGACGTATCGATTTCAGTTAGGGCGCTCCCAAAAGCCGAAAGCATTCAAATAGGATTCACGGGAGATTAAATAGGGGCACAGCTGTCAGGCAGGCCTTATTGGATTGAAAGGGGGCATCGTTTGATCATTATCCCATGGAAATTAAACAAGGCAATTTTATCGGTAAAACCGTTTACTTTCAAGAAAGGGGGGTAAAAACATCGGCAATAAAGGGTAAAAAACTTTCCGCAAGACAGGTTTTTTGGGGGTGAAAAATCGAATGGAATTAACGCTTATCCAGGGAAACCATGATCTTCCAGTTCCCTTCCTTCTTGGAAAGCGAGAAGCTCTTCTCGAACTTTTGGGGGACGGAACCGGCTTCTGTACGGGTCAAGGTGAAGGTCGCCGTGGCCAGGTCGCCGTTGATGACCAGCCCTGAAAGTTCGGCCTTCAAATGGAAGGTTTGGGGGTCGCCGGAGACCGCCTGCTGGTACCAGGTATCCCATTTGGAGCGGTCGGGGTACATGTCGTCGAAGTAATCCCCGACCTTGGAACCCGACCGGCTTTCCAAGGCCCTGCAGAAACCTTCCGTGAATTGCTGGAGCTCATAGCGGTCCAGCGAGATGCCCCTGGGACCGATGGGCATGTACCAATGGATTTGGGTCAGGGCTGCCTCCAACACCTTGAGGAATTTCTTCCCCGGCTCCGTGCCCGCTTCGTCCCCGGGCACCAGCGCGTGGACGCCGATCAACAGGTCCCCCTTGCCCAGCGCCCATTCCTCGTCGAACCAGCCGGCGCCGCGGACGTCCGTGACGTGGTAGGAAATTTCGACCCAAGGCCCCGAATCCTCCGTCTTCCATTCCTGCGCCGCATCCTCTTTTTGGATCTTGAACTGGTGGTTTTCCAGGTCCTGTTCCGAGGACTGTTCCCAAGCCTTCTTGGACAAGGCTTGTCCCTCCCCCACCAACTGCACCGAGACCCGGGCGATCATGTCGCCGGTGGGGTCGGCGAAACGGGCCACCTCATCCACTTCCTGTTCCGCCGAAAGCCGGATCCATTGCCACTTGGGGGGCAGGGGGAAGCTGAAACCGTAATCCGTTTGGATATATTGCCCGTCGTAAACGCCGCTGTCTGCGCCGGGCGGAAGGGGCAGGTCGGCCTCCGAGAACTTGGGTTTCGGCTTGCACCCGGCGAAAGCCCAAACGCAGAAGGCTGTTACCGCGAAGGCGCGAAAAAGAAAAAACAAATTATTCAAATTATTTTTTTTGCTTTTGACCAAAGGCTTTTGTTTCCTTCGCGTTCTTCGTGCCTTCTCGGTGAAACTTTTCAGGGGACTTTCACCTTGTTGAGTACCTGGGCGACGAGGTCGTCGGTTTTCAGGTTCTGGGCCTCGGCCTCGTAGGTGAGGATGAGGCGGTGCCGCATCACGTCCGCGGCCAGGGCCTTCACGTCCTCGGGTGTGGCGTACCCGCGGCCGTTGAGGAAGGCATGGGCTTTCGCCGCGACGGTCAGCCCGATGGAGGCCCGGGGGCTGGCCCCGTACTCGATCAAGGGGGCCAATTTCTCCAGCTGGTAGTCCTGGGGCTTGCGGGTGGCGGCCACCAGGTGGACGATGTATTCCTTCAAGGGCTCGCTGACATGGATCTCATCCACCGCGTCTTGGGCCTTCAGGATGGCCTGGCCGGAGAGGATCTCACGGGTCTTGATGGCCGTGCCGCTGGTCATGCGGGTGATGATTTCCTTCTCGTCGTCGAAACCCGGATAGCCCACCTTGACCTTCATGAAAAAACGGTCCACCTGGGCTTCCGGAAGGGGATAGGTTCCCTCGTGCTCGATGGGGTTCTGGGTGGCCATGACGAAGAAGGGTTCGTCCAGCTGGAAGGTGTCCGGCCCGATGGTCACTTGGTGCTCCTGCATGGCTTCCAACAGGGCGGACTGGACCTTGGCAGGGGCCCGGTTAATTTCATCGGCCAGGACCAGGTTGGCGAAAACGGGCCCTTTTTGGGTCTTGAAGTCCCCCTTGGCCGGCATGTAGATGCGGGTCCCCAGCAGGTCCGCCGGCAACAGGTCGGGGGTGAATTGGATGCGGCTGAAAGCGACGCCCAGGGCCTGGGAAAGGGTCTTGATGGCCAGGGTCTTGGCCAGTCCGGGTAGGCCTTCCAGCAGGAGGTGGCCCCTGGCCAGCAGGCCCAAGAGGAGGCGGTCCAGCAGTTCCTCCTGCCCCACGATGACCTTGGCGACCTCCTCCCGCACCTTGGCGAACTGCTCGCTCAGGCGCTGTCCTTCGGTTGTAAGTTCTTCCGTTTGTGTCGGCATCTTGAACTCCTTAAAAGAAGTGAGGAGTTAGAAGTTGGGAATTAGGCGTTTATGAAGTTTTCTCGATTTTGAGAAAAATCGAGAGAACTTTTCATCAACTCAAAACTCAGAACTTAGAACTCAAAACTGTCCCGTTTAAATTCGGCTGTACGCAAAAGCCCTCAGCCACCAGCTGCCTTTTTCGGCAGGAGCGCGGAGGCCAGCGTCCTCAGGCTGTCCCGCCCCGTTAGGTTGCCGTCGGCGTGGAGCACCCGGTCGCAGGCCCTCAGGCATTTCTCGATGGCCACCCTCTCGTCGTCCGATGCCTTCCGTTTCGCCGTCTCCCTTAAAATTTCCTCCGTCGTGTAATTCACGGCCGGGAATTGGTAACGGTACTGGACGCATTCCCGAACCAGCTTGGAAAGCCCCAGGCAAAACTCCTGGGCGGACAAGTCCTCCTGGCCCAGTTTTTTCCAGGCGTCGCGGAGTTGGGCCTCCCGCCCCATAAAGACGGGCGCCGCCGGGGATGGATGCCTTGGTTTAAGGAACTGCCACAGGAAAAAGCCCGCGATCAGTAAGGCAACCACCGTCCAAAGGATATAACGGAATATGTTGGCCGCTTCCGGAAGGAGGGGTTTCAATCCCCGCAGGTCGTCGGGGTTGCCCGAAGGGTTGGGGGGCGGATTGGCTTGCGTCTGGCTTTCGTCCTTCTGCTTCCCGCCAAAAAGGGAAAAACCGCTTTTGGGCGTCACCGTGACGTTCACGATGTTGGATTCAATCTCCCGGTTTTTCTGGGCTTCGTCTTTATAAGTCAGCGAGGCTGGCCCCAGGGTATCATCCCCCGGAGAGGTGGCTTTCAAGGTCAGCTTGGTCGTGGAAACCACGCTGGATTCCTGGTTGATAATTTCCACCTGGGTGCCGGTGGATTCCCCCTGGATTTCAAAGTGCTCCGGCGTGGGGATGGTCGGCCCCCCCACGATGGACGAATTGGCGTTCCCCACCTGCTTGAACTCGATGGTGAGCGTCAAGGTGTCACCCACCTCCACCTGGCGCTGGTCCACGTCCATGCGCAGCCCCACCGTCATGTCTTGGGCATGGATGGGCAAAGTCTGCAAACCACCGGCCAAGAAGGCCGCCAGGCACAAATAGATACGCGGGCGTTTTTTCATTGCCGATTTCCTTATTGGGCTAGAACGGCCAACAAAATAACACAAACTGGCCTTGTTGCCGACTGCGAACTGTCAACCGCGAACCGGCTTCACCAGTCCTCCGGAACGCTGTCGCCGCCCTTCTGGGGCTCCCCGAAAAAGCGCTTCAAAAAATCCCGCTGTTCCTTGGGCAGGTAGTTCCAGATGTCCCCCGGCTGGGTTTGGTCTTTCTTGGGGTTTGCCGAATAATACTGCTGGTTGTTTTTTTCCTGCTGCTGCAGCTGGGCCATGAGGTTTTGGACCTGCTGGTCCGTCATTCCCAATTGTTTCCGGGCTTCCTCCTGGCGTTGCTGGTCCTGCTCCCTTTCTTTGTTGGCCTGGTCGGCCCCAGGGTTGTTCGGCTGCGATGGA
>JASHQZ010000333.1 GCA_030038835.1 candidate division FCPU426 bacterium | reverse complement strand
CATTCTTTCCCGCCGCTCCCCGGTGAATCCGGTTAAAGGCCGGGAGATTCCTTTTTGCCATCTTTGGGTCATCTATTCCGAACCACATGCCAGGTGCCGTATTGATAAGGTGGGTGGATGAGAAACAAGATCTTTTTCCTTATGGGCAAGCGAGGAGGGCCCTTGGGCATCGCGCTTGTATTGGGTTGCGCCTTTTCACCCGTCCCACGCCTTTGGGCCCAGACCTATATTGGGAACCAAAGCGTCATTGACGATTCGTGGGAGACAAACGTCCAAAGCACTCTTGTCCCCGCGGCTTCCTTCCGGTTTACCTTGCCGGGCACCGGAACCTATCCCGTCACGGCGGTATATCTCAACGCGGCCACCACAAACGTGAGCGGGGACACGGGAAACTATACCCTCAGTATACAGACCGACTCGGCCGGCGCCCCCAGCGGCGTCACTCTCACCAGCACGACGGTGACATTTCCCACTAGCGGAGGACAAGACGACTATGATTGGTACGTGGCGAGCGTGCCCTCCGCCCCCCTCACGGGTGGTTCCATTTACCAATTGGTCGTTGACGGGACGGCTGTTTCCAACAACAAATACCTCCTGCTGACGTCGGGCTCAACGCCTTTCAACCAAATATTCCCCTTGGGCCAATTTTTGGATCCGAATTGCAATTCCGTAACCTACAACGGAACCAGCTGGAGCCCCCAAAACCAAGTCCCCTGCTTCATCCTGCAATTCGACGACGCTTCCTTTACCGATTGGGGGGATCCTTATGACAATGTGGCCGCCTATCCGGTGAACGCGACGAATTGGGCTTCCGAGGTTTTTACCGTCCCATCGGGGCCGCTTTTCGTGAATACGGTAGGGGCCTATGTTTCCAGCTCCAACAGCCCCACGGACAACCTTTACGCGACTTTGTCCGACCTCTCCAGCTCTTCCACGCTGTGCTCCGTGACCATCCTGGAATCCTCGGTCAATACCTTTAACGCCTGGGAGGATCTCAGCCTGCCTACTCCGGTATCATTGAATTCGACCGACACCTACCAATTGTCCTTTTCCTCCTCCAGCTCCAACGCGACAACCTATATCCTTCCAGGCTCCAGGACCGACAGCACTTTCCTCGACCTTACCTATGAGGGTGCCACAGCCTATGCCCAATACGCTGAAAACAGCCCTCCGCCCGCCTGGACCCCGAATACCAGCGACGATTTGGGATTCCGGATGGCGGTTTTCATAACTCCCACGCCCACGAATACGGCCATGAATACTGCCACCAGCACCCCCACCAATACCTTCACGGTTACCAATACCGCCACTGTCACGGCCACGAACACGGCCACCGGCACCCCAACGATGACGCAGACCAATACGGCGACCGCGACGGAGACCCTTACTCCCACCAACACGGCCACAAATTCGGCCACGGATACTCCCACTTCCACTTCGACATCCACTTCAACGAACACATCCACCCTTACGGCGACGGCTTCGGCTACGGCGACCCCCACGTCGTCACCTACGCTCACGGATTCGATGACGCCCACGGCGTCCCTCACCGCAACGCCGACGGCTACGCCTTCGACAACCGTCACGAACACACCCATCAACACCCCTACCGCAACCGCCATCCTCACAGCCACCAAGACCTCCACCGACACCTGCACTATGACACCCACTTCTACGCCCACCAACACAGCCACGAATACGGCGACCTATACGATGACCAATACCCCCACGAATTCGGCCACGGCCACACCTTCCTCCACGACTACGAATACATTGACGGCTACGCCGTCAAGTACTCCTACTGGCACCGCCACCGTAACCGGCACATCCACCCCCACTTCCACGCCTACGGCTTCGGCTACGGCGACTCCTACGTCGTCACCTACGCTTACCGCTACGCCTTCGGCTTCGCCAACTCCCACCAACACTCCGTTCCCCACTAATACTCCTACGGTTACATTCACCTACACGCCCACGGGGTCGGTGACCCCGACGCCCACGCCCAACCAGGCGATTTACCTGGATGAGAATTTCTTCAACCCGAGCAACGGGCCGTTGGGCATGGAAGTGAGGGTGGACACGGAGGGGGAAGTGAAGGTGTTGATCTTTAACATCGCGGGGGAGGAAGTGGAGAAACTAGTGGATCAATACCTGAACACGGGCAATTACCGGTTCAGCTGGGACGGGAGGGATAGCTCGGGGGACATGGTGGGGAACGCCCTTTATCTCGTCGTCAGCCAACAACCCTCGGGGGTCATGATTCGGAAGGTGATCGTCCTCAAATAAGCAGATATCATTTTTTTAATATCGCCGCTTTGAATTCCACGGGTTTACCCGTGGATGAAAGGCGGTTCGCGCCGAAGGCGCGTCAAGCGAAGCTTGAATGTTGATTTTAGGACCACGGGCTTGCCCGTGGGTATCTACTTAGTTTTTCAGGGAGTCAGTTCCCCTTAGTCAGGCGGAACCATCCTCGATCCAATTTGACATTTGATCAGAATATTG
>JASHQZ010000332.1 GCA_030038835.1 candidate division FCPU426 bacterium | reverse complement strand
GGCCGTGGCCGTAAAACTCTGGGTCGGCGGGGGCGGCGCGGGCCCGGCGGGTGGGGTGGAAAAACTATGCTCGCAGGCAACCGGCAAAACCATGAAAACCGTTGAAAAGAAAATCAAGTTTAAATAAATGATATTCTTCATAAAGCACCTCCTCTATATCGACTCATTATAGTCCTTCGGGATATTAGGAACCATCTCCTCCTTCCGGGCAAAAAGGCATCGTTTTAAAGGGTTTATTCGGGAAGTGTGGGGGATGGGACTGGAACCTAGGGGTCGAAGTAGATCCCGATGCCCCAGTGGTTGTCGTTGGAAAGGTGGAACTGGCCGTATTCACTGTTGCCGTTGAAAATGAAGAAAGGACAAACCGTAGGTCACGGCGTTTTTTTCATTGCGGGTCCCGCCCATTTTCGCTTGAAAGGTCAAAATCAATCCGATATATCAATCCCATGCCTAGGTTCAACCCGAAAGGCTTCTTTTCAGTTGCCCGTCCCCCGATTCCCGGCAGTAATCCTCAGGCTCCAACGCCCAACCAAGGCCTGCATCTTTGGCTGTCGCTCGCCCTCACCCTTCTTTTTTTCGGGGCCGGCTTTTGTTTCTGGAGGCCCTTCTTTGTGACTGGGGACGACCCCTTGATGACCATGATCGCCCAAGGGGGCGGGGAGGATCTGGTCCAGCCTTCGGAATTCCTGGTTTTTTCCAACGTCGTGCTGGGGCTTTGCCTGAAAGCCCTTTACACCGCACTGCCCTTTTTCCATTGGTACGGCCTCTTCCACCTCGCAGTCTTTTTCGTTTCCATGTTTTTTCTTGTTTTCCTCGCTTTTCCGAGCCCCTTCGACTGTCGGAAGCTGGTTTTGCTCTTGGCGGTTTTTTCGTTTGAATTTTTCCACTACTTTTGCCGTTTCGAGTTCACCCTTACAGCTTTTTGGGCGGCCCAGGCCGGCGTTTTCCTCCTGCTGGACTGTGCCCGGAAAAACAGCCGCTGGGAACGTTTCCTCTTTTGCGTGGCCCTGTTTTTAGTTTCCGCCCTTATCCGCGTCCAGGGAACCCTACTGGCCGCGGTGGTTGCCGCTCCTTTGATTTTCTTCGAATTCCGCAGCCTGGGCCCCTCCCAAAGGAAAAATCTTCTGACGGGGGCCTTTTCAACAACGGTCTTGATCCTCTCCTTGAACCTCTTGGACAACGCGTATTACGGCCGCTCCCCCGGCTGGAAGGATACCCGTCCTTACTTAAGCGCCTGCGCGGACCTGATGGAATTACGGCAACTGGATTCAAACCCCCGACTCCCCCAGATCCTGGACTCCGGGGGATGGGATTATTTGGACTTCGTGATGTTTAAACACTGGTTTTGGCAGGGACCCCAATTCGGGATACAAAGGCTGGATCAAATGATTTCGGACGCCGGCACCCCCTATGCGGGCAAGACTATGGCCGGCTGGCAATGGCTGTTCCGGAGCAATTTCCTGCTTTACCGTTTGGTCCTTTTGGCCTTTTTCCTTTTCTTCATGCCCCGGAATAAATATTTCCTGGCGTTGCTGAACTTTCTTTTCGTCATCGTTGTTTTTTTCTGCCTTTTTTATTTCCAGAAAACGGTTTCTTGGGTCGTTTGGCCTATCTTTTCCTACATGTCCTTCCTCTGCCTTTACTATGCCGAACCCAGCCAACCACCGTGGAAACCCCTGTCCCCCGGAATTTTAACCGGGTTCCGGGGAGTGGGATGGGCCATTGGGATCTTATGGGTTTGGGTCACCGCGCCCGTCCTTCGGGCCGAATGGATGGACAACCGGGCCCAAATCGACAGGGAAAAACTCATCGAAACCGATATTAAAAATTTGGCGCCCACCAAAAACCGGCTTTATGTCATATGGGATACGTTGGGGGGATTTCCCCTGGACCAGCTAAGCGTTTTGGGGAACTATGACCTTTACAAGGGCTTCCCGATCTACTTCCTAAATTGGGAGCAAGCGACGCCCAGGGCCAAGGGCTTATTGGGGCGGTTCCAAATACGGGATTTGCCGTTGGACATGGTCGGCCGGAAGGATGTGTTCTTCATCTTACCCAAGGATTTCCTAACCTTATACGGCCAGTACATGCGGGAACATTATCAGATGGAGCCTGCCTTTAACTGGGTATTCCACGGAAATACCTTTGACGCTTATCAGGTGACGAAGGAAGAGACCCCCCAAGGTCCTTAAAATTTTAAAAAAGTCAAAACCCGGATTCCCTCGGACGCCCCCGAGGCTTCCCGGTGGCCTATGGATCGAAATAGACCCCGAGGCCCCAGTGGTTGTCGTTGGAGAGGTAGAACTGGCCGTATTCGCTGTTGCCGTTGTAGTAGGAAAGGGCGAAGCGCAGCGATTGGGCTGTTTCCTTCTTCCATTTCCATTGGAGCCCCCATTGGAAATTCTGGTCCACGACCCCGCCCGCGTCCTGCTCCGCCTTGACGTTGTAGGTCATATAACCCCTTGCCGCCGTCCCCGCGATGAATTTGAAGTAGGCCGTATAAAGTTCCGTCCCGGCCTGCAGGAAAAGGGGCTTGCCGGCCGGGGCCTTGTGGCTGTAACAACCCGGGCCCCCGTAAAGCCGGAAAGTTTCGGAGGGTTGGTAGGAAACCGTCCAGCGGAAGAACTCGCGGGAATAAATGATGCGGGGGATGGAATCGAAAAGCTCGTCGCCCAGGTGGGAGCTGACGTGCGTGTACTCGAAACGGTTGGAAAAATCCCCCGCCGCCTCGCTGAAATACATGCCTAAGTACCAATCGCTGGCCCTTTCGGGGTAGATGAAATCCCCCAGCGAATCTAATTCGATGAAACTGGCCCCCTGGATGCCCCAGCCCCAACGGCTTCCATCGGAGGGCCGCCATTGAAGGAATTCAATAATGGGCCCAATGGCTCCCTCGAACCGGGGATAACTGAGGTTGGCGATGAGGGCGTTTTGGGGCTCGCGGGGGTCGCCGATGAGGCGGTCGAAAACCGGCTCCTGCGGCAGCAAGAGCAGCTGGTCCTCCCCCGCCCAAAGTTGCCAAGGCAAACCCAAAGCCAACACGAAGCCACAAAGCCGCCAAAAAAATCTTTGGCCTTGTGTTTTCTTCTTCAGTTTCATTTCGGCTTCCTTTGTGTCCTGGCGGCTTTGGGTTGTGCGTTTTTTTACGGGTCGAAATAAAGCCCGACGGCCCAGTGCTCGTCCGGGTCCCGGTAAAACTGCCCGAAATCGGAAAGCCCGTTGTAATAAATGAGGGCCAGCCGCAGGTCCCGGCTTTCTTCTTTCCTGGATTTCCACTGAAAGCCAAGCTCGAGGTTCTTGTTGAGGCTTTGTGTTTCGGCCTTCCACTGGAAGTCGGCGGTGAAATAGCCGCGCCAGAAGGTCCCGCCGACGTCGGCGGCGGG
>JASHQZ010000331.1 GCA_030038835.1 candidate division FCPU426 bacterium | reverse complement strand
GGATTTTTTCAATTCCCGGCGGGCTCCCATGGAGGGATAGCCCAGGTTGTGGATGAGGATGCGGGACGACATCGATGGACTCCTTTCGTTCATGCGACGAAATTAGAATGGTGCGGCTTCCGCAGGATGGATGTCCGGACTCCGAGTTCCCTGCCCTTAAAAGGGCGATCCTCGCCTCCGCCTTCACCGGTTTCCCGATTGGCTTTGCCGGGGGTTTATCCCCGTGGAGGTTCGTGGCTCGATACCGTAGCGCGACTGTGGCCGGTTCCAACGGCCTTCCCCGTCGTTGCGGATCAAACAATTTTTACGACGTTTTTTCAAAACCTCCTCGTAAATTTATGGATGGACCCTAGAACGAGTCGTCAAAAGCCACTTCCCCGGTGACGCCCACTTGGTAGGCGGAAACACGCCGTTCGAAAAAATTCGTGAGCTCCTGAACGTCCTGCAGTTCCATGAAATGGAAAGGGTTCCTGGAACCATAATGCGGCTTGAAGCCCAAATTCAAGAGCCTTTGGTCCGCCACGTATTCCAAATATTGGCGCATCTCGGCGGGGGAAATCCCCGCCACGCCTTGCCCTAACAAGTCCTCGGCGAACTGCTTTTCGCACTCAATGGCGTCCGAGAGCATCTCCAGAACTTGTTTCTCCAGGCCCGCTTCCACGAGGGAAGGGGATTCCTGCCGGATCGTTTCCACAACTTGGAAGGCGAAGGCCATGTGCATGCTTTCGTCCCGGAACACCCAATTGGTGCCGGCGGCAAGGCCATTGAACAGCCCTTTGGATCGCAGGAAATAAACATAGGCGAAGGCCGCGAAAAAGAACATGCCTTCCACGGCGGCCGCGAAGCTGATGAGGTTCAGCAGGAACCGCCGCCGGTCCTCCTCCGTCCCCAGTTCATCCATGGCTTGGATGGAATTGATCCACTTGAAGCAGAATTGGGCCTTCTTCTTGATCGTGGGGATGTTCTCCACGGCCGCGAAGGCCCTTTCCCGCTCCTTCACGTCCGGCACGTAATTATCCAAAAGAGTCAGGTAAAACTGGACGTGCAGGGCCTCCTCATAAAGCTGCCGCGACAGGTAAAGCCTGGCTTCCGGCGAGTTGATGTGCTTGTAGAGGTTCAACACCAGGTTGTTGGCCACGATGGAATCGCCGGTGGCGAAGAAGGCCACCAGCCGCTGGATCAAGTGCCGCTCCGCCGGGGATATCTTTTCCCGCAAGTCGGCGAGGTCCGTGGAAAAATCCACTTCCTCCACGGTCCAGGTGTTCTGGATGGCCTTCTTGTACATCTCGTAGAAGACCGTGTATTTCATGGGCCGGAGCGTCAGTTGGAACCCGGGATCCAGGATCATTGGCAGGCCTCGCAGGATTCCGGGTTTTCCAGCGAACAAGCCACCGCCTCCCCGTCCTGGACCGGGGCCGGGGCGGCGGCCTTCGGGGCCGCCTCCACCGTGGATTTCGCGATCTTGGTGGCGGGCCGGGACCTCAGGTAATAGCTCGTCTTGAGGCCTTTCTTCCAGGCGTACATGTACATGGAGGAGAGTTTGCCAATATTGGGGGATTCCATGAACAAGTTCAGCGACTGGCTTTGGTCGATAAAAGCCCCGCGGGACGCCGCCATGTCCACCAGGGCCTTTTGGGGAATCTCCCAAACCGTGCGGTACAGCTCCCGGATGGGAGCGGGGATATCCGTGACCTCCTGGATGGACCCTTCCCCCGCCTTGATCCGGTTGCGGATGGATTCGGTCCAAAGACCCAGGTTCTTAAGTTCCGCCACCAGGTAGCGGTTGATCTGCATGAACTCGCCCGAAAGGGTCTCCCGCTTGAAAAGGTTGGACACCTGGGGTTCGATGCATTCGTAACAACCGCAGATGGAAGCGATGGTGGCCGTCGGGGCGATGGCGATCATGAGGGAGTTCCTGAGGCCGTGCTTCTTGATCCTTTCGCGCAATTCCTCCCAGCGGCCCATCTCCCTCAGGGCAACGCCCCAAAGTTCGAACTGGAAGACGCCCTCGGCCATGCGGGTCTCCTTGAACGCCTCGTGGGCGCCCTGCTTTTCGGCCAGCTCGCAGGAAGCGGAAAGGGCGGCGAAATAGATTTCCTGCTGGATCTGGGCGGAGAGCT
This sequence comes from candidate division FCPU426 bacterium, assembly GCA_030038835.1. Classification (GTDB taxonomy): domain Bacteria; phylum Oederibacteriota; class Muellerivitia; order Muellerivitales; family Muellerivitaceae; genus JAJPJW01. The sequence goes on along the minus strand of JASHQZ010000331.1, from coordinate 1,245 downwards.
CCTGGGCTTGGGGGCTGTCGAAGGGGATCCTCATCTGGAAGAAAACGTCCTGCAGGCCCATGATCCCCAGCCCCACGGGACGCCAACGGTGGTTGGAGGCCGCCGCCGAGGGGATGGCGTAATAGTTGATGTCGATCACCCGGTCCAGCTGGCGGATGGCCAGGGCCACGTTGGCCCGCAGTTTCCCGAAATCAAACCCGCTGGAGGTGACATGCCGCCCCAGGTTGAGCGATCCCAGGTTGCAGACCGCCGTCTCGTCCTTGGAGGTCACCTCCAATATCTCGGTACAAAGATTCGAGAGATGGATGGTCCCACCCTGGGCCGTCTGGTTGCCCTTGCGGTTGGCCGAATCCTTGAAGCACATCCAGCCGTTGCCCGTTTGGGCCAGGGTCCGCATCATCTTGGCGTAAAGGTCCCGGGCCGGGACTTGTTTCGTGAAAAGGCCCTGGGCCTCGGCCTCCACATAAACCTTCTCGAACCTTTCCCCGTAGAGGTCCGTCAATTGCGGGACGGCCTTGGGGTCGAACAGGGACCACAGGGCCCCATCCACGGCCCGCCTCATGAAAAGGTCCGGCACCCAGTTGGCCAGGTTGAGGTTGTAGGTGCGCCGGGCCGCGTCGCCGGTATTGTCCTTGAGTTCCAGGAATTCCTCGATATCCGCGTGCCAGGGTTCCAGGTAGACGCAGCAGGCTCCCTGGCGCTTGCCTCCCTGGTTGACGGCCGCCACCGAGGAATCCAAGGTCTTGAGCCAAGGCACGATCCCCGAGGAGTGGCCGTTGGTGCCCTTGATCAAGGAACCCCGGCTCCGGATCCGGCTGTAGGCGATGCCGATGCCGCCCGCGAATTTCGAGAGAAGGGCCACGTCGGTGTACTTCTGGTAGATGGATTCCAGGTCGTCTTGGGGCGAATCCAGAAGGAAGCAGGACGAAAGCTGGGGGCGCCGGGTGCCCGAGTTGAACAAGGTGGGGGTGGAGGGCATGTATTCCAGCGAGGAGACGAGCCGGTAGAAATCCACGGCCTCGCCCGCGTCTTGGAACAAACCGCAGGCGATCCGCATGAAGAAATACTGGGGGGTCTCGAGGACGTCCCGCGTGGTGGGATTCTTGAGGAGGTACCGGTCATAGAGGGTCCTCAGGCCGAAATATTCGAAGAGATCGGTGGAATAGGCCTCGATGGCGGAATTGAGCTTGCGGCTGTTCTCCGAGGCGTATTTCGCCATCTTCTTGTCCACAAGTCCCAGCTTCG
>JASHQZ010000330.1 GCA_030038835.1 candidate division FCPU426 bacterium | reverse complement strand
GCAGTTGAGGTTGAAAAGGATGAAGAAGGGGCCCAGGAAAAAATCATAGGGCACGGTGATGAGGAAAGTTCCTTCGTCCTTGAGGATGCGGCGGACTTCGGCCAGGACCTTCCGGTGGTCGAAGACGTGCTCCAGGACCTCGGACATGAGGACCAAGTCGAAACCCTTGGATCTCAGGCCCGTTTTCGCCAGGTCGGAGCAGACCCGGTAGTCCTTGAGCCGGCCGTGCTTCCGGGCCCATTGGAGCATTTTGGCGTTGATGTCCACGCCGGTCACCGGCAGGCGGCGGGTGTTCCACCGGCAGTTGCCGCAGCCCAGGTCCGCCACGCTCATGCCCTTCCGGTAATGGTCTAAGATGAAGCGGGTCAGCTTTTCGTAGCGGGAACGGTGATACCAGGCCCGGAAACGGCTGACCTTGGTATCATCCGTATGGTCGTCGTAATAGCTTTCGTTCATCTCCTTGTACTCCACCTCGGCCATCTTGGCCGAGCTGAAGGTGGAAATGCGGTTGAGGAGGGCGTTGGAGGCCGCAAGGACCGCCAGGCAGGCCAGGAGGGCCCAAGGCAGGCTCCCCTGCAGCAGGGCCAAGGCGGCCCAAAGCAGGGCCGCAGCGCCCAGGGAAACCCAAAAACTGAGGAAGAGGTGGATCGGCAAGGACGTCCGCATGCGGATTTCGTGGTTCACGTAGACCACGTGGTAGTAAAAATAGTGAAAGGCCTGGTTGAGGAAGGTACCAACAAAGAAAGCCGCCAGGGGGTTCACGGAAAACCGCAAGGCCAGGAGAAGGGTGGTTCCCACGTTGAGCGCCGCGCCCAGGAAGCCGCCCAGGAGGAAGATGAGGGCGGCCGGGTGCCTCCAGCGCTGGACCACCTCGTGCTCGTGCATGCCTAGGCCTTCCGCGCGATAATAAAGTAACAGGCTCCCGGATCGTCGTTGGCTTGAAGCGCTCGGCGGAACCACCAGGTGGCGAACCATTTCACCAGGCCGCGGGGCCCGAAGACCCAGCGGCCGGTGAATTTCTTGAGGAGCTTCGAGGGAACGGCCGCGAACATCCACCGCTCATAGGCGTGGAAAGCCTTGAGGGGGATGATGTAATCCGCCCGTTCCATCTTGAAGCCGGCCTTGCCCAACCGCTTCTTCCAGGTCTTGGCGTCATCCACGTGGTGATGCCGGAAAAGCCCGTTCAACCTGTCGATGTACAGTTTTCCAAGCCCCGCGAAACCCATCCCCGTGAGCAGTCCCCGGAAGAAGGAACCGTTGGTATAGCACTCGCTGGGAACCGTGAACAGGAGCCGTCCGCCGGGCTTTAAGACACGGCGTATCTCCCGCAAGGTAGTGTCGATATCCGGGATGTGTTCCAATACGCAATTACTGATGACCGTCTGAAAGGACTTTGCCGGAAACGGCAGGTCCGTGGCGGAAGCGCAGAGGGCCTTTTGATAGCTTCCGCTTTGGACCGCGCGTTCGACTTCTTCAGGGTCCAGGTCGATGCCGGCTTCCAGCCTTTCCCCGAACGCCACTTTCACCAGGAACCCATCGCCGCATCCCACGTCCAGCACGGGATGTCGCAATTTTTCCTTGGAAAAGCGGTAACATTCCGCGGAACGCCAAAAAGCCATGGCGATCGGCGTACTATCGAGGTAGTGCCGGAAAAAATCCTCCCGGCTTTGGGTTTGCTGTTTCATGCCGTCTGCCGTTTCCTGGGGTTTTCAAGCAGGCTTTAGTTTACCAGTAAAGTGGTTTTTTCCGGGTGAATATCAAACCCGAAAGGTTTAGGGGCCGAATTTCTCCACGCGGTCGTTGCCCCAATCGGTTACGTAGACCTTCCCCGCGTCGTCCACCGCGATACCCGCCGGGGCGTTGAACTGGCCCTTACCCCCGCCCTCCATCCCCCAGTGCTCCAGGTAAGCTCCGGAGGAATTAAATACTTGGATACGGTTATTGCCCGAATCCACCACGTAAACCCTGTCTCGCTTGTCCACGGCCACGCCTTCGGGGGTATCGAACTCGCCCATTCCCGAACCGTGCCTGCCCCATTGCGTGAGAAACCGGCCGGCGGGCCCGAACTTCTCGACCCGGTGGTGATTGGTGTCGGTAACGTAAATGTTCCCTTGGCCGTCAACCGCTATGCCCGTAGGCTGGGACAATTGGCCGGGTCCGTCCCCCCCTTCCCCCGCTCGGCCCACGTAAATTCCGCCGGACGTGAATTGTTCCACCCGGTTGTTGCTGCAATCCGCCACATCCAGGATGCCCTTGGGTCCGAGCGCGAGAAGGGCGGGGTTGAAAAGTTGTCCGGGTTCTTCGCCCTGCTCGCCCCATAGGGCCACTAATTCTCCCTGGGCGGTGTATTTCTTGATCCGGCTGTTCAAAGTGTCCGCCACGTAAACATAGCCTTGGGGATCCACCGCCACGCCCAGGGCGTGGTGGAATTGATCCTGTCCCGTGCCCTTGCTGCCCCATTGGGTCACGTAATTACCGTCGGAATCGAACACCTCGATGCGGTCATTAGCGTAGTCCGCCACGTAAACCCTGCCTTTTCCATCCAAGGCGATTCCATAGGGGTTCCAGAGCTGGCCCTGGCCGGGCCCCGATCCCCCCCATTGGGCCAGGAAAGGATGGTCGGTGCCGGACGCCCCTTGTCCCAAAACGCCGGAAACCGGAATCACCAGGATCGCCAGCAGACACGGCCATGTCAAAACATCCCTTTTCAAACCCATTCGCCAATCTTTCAAAGATTTAATGGATCACCCCAAAAGCCTCCGCAGGCACGACTTCCCAATCACTGCCATCCGGCTTTTTCCAAGCCAAATGCAGGGCCATATAATATCCGCTGTTCTTTTCGTATTCCAAACGCAAGGCATGGAACCCCTTGGCCAGGTAAACAGGCTTCTCGGGAGAAACCGCCTTTCCATCCAGCCACAGTTGTGCCTTATCCGAGCTAAGAAGGTTGAATTCGTAACCACCTGGAATCCCGATTTGGAGTCCTCCTAGCCACCTCGCCCTGTAGGGCGGCGGACCTTGGAAGGGAAAATCCTCCCGCGACGCGAAATTGATGAGAGGGTCCGTACGGGAAGCCACAGGTGGGCCATTCCAGTTTCCGGATTGTAGGTAAACACCTTTCAAACCCCGGTCCCAAGGCTTCTTCCCCTTGAGGGTTGAGACCGGAACCCAATCCAAGTAAAGGCCTGTCTCGCCGTCGGGGCTTCGGAAAATACCGGTTTGGCCTCCTGGCAAAAGGCGCTGGAGGAAAAACCAGGCACCGGACTTTTCTCCAGCCAGGAAAATCTCCAAATCCCTCTCCTCGGGCATCTTTCCCTGGGCCCAGTCCGACGCCTCAAAAGGAATAATACGGTCCCGTGCCGGGTAGCCTAAAAAGGCAATCGTGGGATTGTGCTCGAAAAAGGGATCCACGAAGTAGCGGAATCTTCCAGGGGATTTCTGTTCCTGCGCGGAAATTTCGTTTCCGATAAAGGTTTGTTCCGGTCCATAGGCTTCCTTGCAGTGGGAATCCCTCGCTTCCCGGCCAAAATAAAAATACCCGTTTTCCAAAGCCGCGGCGCAAAGGAACAGAAGCCCTAAGGCCCATCGGACCTCCTTCCATTTTAAAAACGTCCCGGCCAGCCCATTCCACAAACCCATCCCCCCCAAGGCGGCGAAATAAGCGATAAAGGGTAAAAGACCCGTGTATCTTTGGGTCGCGTAAGGGTCCGCCGTCAACAGGCCCGGCAGGGCCATGACGGCAAAACCGATTAGGGGATAGGCCCCTTCCCTTTCCCGCCGTTTTCTCCAAGCCAAGGCCAAACCCATCCAAAACAAAAAACCCGTTCCATCGTCCAACATGCGCAGGCCGGGAAGGTTATGAAAGGGGTCCAAATCTCCCTGCCGGTTGAACATTAAGGCGAACCCTGCCAACTGGCCGAAAAGGGGGGAGAGTTTTTTTTCCTCAATTATTTTTCGGCCGATAAAAGCCCCCGCCTCCCTTTCTCCCAGGTTGTGATGGTTCCACGCGTAATCCAGTAGGGGCAGGGCCAGCGCCAGGAAAAGGGCCAGGGACCCTTTCCAATTCCGTCCCAGGAAGGTTCTATTGGAAGGAAAGCGAAAATATTCGAAAGCCCAAAGCGCGGCCATCAGCAGCGGAAGGGCCTTCAAATTTTGGTAGGCGTAAATCCCCACCCCACAAACCAGGGCCGCGCCGGCAAGGCAAAGGGGCTTCCGGTCCTGGAACCCCGCCAGAAGGAGCGCCATCAGGGCCAAAAGGTAAAAAGCTGTTTCACAACTGGGATGGGGGCTGCGGGCCTCGATCCATTGCCAGCGCATGACAGCCATGAAAAATAGGGCCAACAGGGCGGTTCCGGGATCCGTCCATTTCCGGAGTACCATGTAAAAAAGCGGGAAGCCCGCTAATGAGAAGAGAAGGAAAAACAAACGAAGGGTCAAAAGGGAGGAACCCACCAACCCGAACCACGCGGCCAGCTGGTAAAAATCGGTTAGAAAGGGGGTGGGATACTGGAATGTTTCTTCCAGCGGCCTCCATCCCTCATGCAATATCCGAAGGGCGCACCACCCCATCTCGCCCAGGTCCATGGACAAACCGGCCGGGAAAACTCCGAGCCGCCAAAAATGGGCCCCTACCGCTATAAGAAAAAGCATTGAAAATAAGGTAAATTCCGTTCGAACATCTAGGGAAGGCCCGACTACCGGAAAAGGCAATTCCCTGAGCTTCCAAAGGGCCGATCCCATGAGCGCTATGCCTACCCAAAGGGTCCAGGGGGCTTGTTGTTGGGCCAGGAAAAATTGGCCCGACAAGGCCAGTCCTAGAACAACCCAAACCACTCCAACAGTGGGGAGTTTCATCGGTTTATTGTACACTTTCATCATACGGAGGATGGTTGAAATGGTCGTCAAAGAAGAAATCCAAGAAAACTTGAACCATTTGGTCGATAGTTTTGTGGATCAATCACCTTTTTTCAAATTCTGGAAGACCCACAACGTGGATGCCGATGTTTCCAAACGCTTTTTGGTTTCCTTCGACGCCTTGGTGAAGAGTTTCCCTTCCTTGATCGCCGCCGGGGCCTCACGCATGAAAGATGAGCAATCCCGCATGGTGTTGGCCGTCAACCTGTACCAGGAATGCGGTGAGGGAGATGTCCAACGCACCCATTACGCCATTTACCGGAAATTTCTCGCCACCACGGGAATCGACCTTTCGGCCATCACTGAAAACGGCTTTGCCTCTGAATGGCGCGACAGCTTGTCGGAGTATCTCCAAACCGCAAACGCTGGCGCGGTTTTGGGCGCCCTGGCCGCCGGGGAATTCCTGGCCCAACCCGCCTTGGGCCGCATCTACCCCGTTCTCAAGAACCATTTCCCCGATGCGGATCAGGAATATTTCACCAAACACTTGAATTTGGAAACCGAACACGTTGAGGAAATCACCGCACTCATCGCGCGGCAAGAGGGCGGATTCGAGAAGGTGGTGGAGGGTTTTAAGTTCGGACTATCGGCCTGGGGGACTTATTTCGAAAGCTTGACGGAATACCTTATTCAAAGACCGGCAGTGGTTTCACCCGGCGGCAGCCCAACTTGACGATTTCCGTCACGTGCAGTTGCATCATGTAACTCAAATACTTCTCCTGCGCCACGGCCAACCGGTGCCTTTGCTCGTAAGTCTCACAGGAAAGCAGGATCAAATCCCTTCCATTAGCGATATGGGGAGGTTCGTCCTTTTCAATGTCATAAATCGCGTCCATGAGTTCCTTATCGAACAATCGCTTGAAAATGCTGGTTTCCAGGTCTGTCATGGAGGAAAGCACGATTTCCCCCGCGAACTGGTTGGCGGCCGCGATTTCCGAAGCCGTTTCGGCCTCCACCTGGACCTTCTGCATCTGGATGAGGATGGGTGGCAGGACGAATTCGGAAATCTTTGGTTCAGCGTTGTAGCGGCGTAACTGTTGGGCGAAAACGTCGTAATGCCGCATCTCATCCTGGATTTGACGGGCTAGTCTGAGCTTCAAATTGACCTGGTCTTCAGGCAAAAGGGTGATTTCCCTAGCTTGGGCCACGGTTCCGAAATACCACTCCGACCAGGCCCGCCGCCGCATGTATTGAACCAGCGCCTCTTTATAGGCTTCCGGTTCCAAGGTGAAGAACTCGTAGCCCCTATCGTCGTAAAGGTCATCCCCAATGTTCTAGGCCCGGTGGTAGAGCTTTTGCATGTACTCGTTTGGACTGAATTGCATCAGCCGGGACTCTTCCCATTTGGAGTAAGCTGGTTCACTGAGCGCTGTTTCGGTAGTTTGAGATTGATTTCCAGTCATTGCCATACTCTGTGTCCTCTGTGAACTCTGTGGTTTAACACTTTTTAGAAGGTGCCTTCTTCGATGTTGATTCCGTACCAGATTTCCAAGCCTACCACACCCGTGGCTTCCATTTCACCGTTCATGGGATCGGAGATCATGAAGGTCGGTGCTTTGGAAACATCCGACGCCTCATGCACCACAATCGCCACTTCCGGGTTCCCCGGCAGGTGGTGGATGCTGTAATCACTGTTTTTGTATTTCCTGCCAGGGTGGTTATGGCTTTCGGATTTGAAGCATTTCAGCCAAAAGGCGTAATCCCGGACTTGGTTGATGGCGATGACGATGCCGCCGGTCATTTGGGGTTGGTTGGTGTATTTCCGCTCGTTGGTGTCTAACCCGTACCAAATCATAGGTATTTTGGCCCAAGCCTTATCCATGGCGGCCATGTATTCGGGAGAGCGGATGAAAGACACGCCTTTTTGCAGGTCAGAACACTTGAGGGTCAGGATGAAGGCGTAATGGTCTTTCAAGTCACGGTGAAGGCTATAGGCTTCAATACCGTTGGCCTTGAGTTTTTCTTCCTGGCTCAAAAATGCCTTCTTATAAAGTTCGAGGCTGGCCGCCCTTTGATGGATAAAAATATTTCCAGGGGAATCCAAGGAGGATGCATCGGCATGCAAACCTCCAACAAAAACAACAATCAAAGCCGAAAAAAAAAGTTTTTTCAAGCTCACTCTCCGTCACATGCCTTTGCGTTTTTTAAATGTTGATACTCGGCGGGATATTCAATCCCAAAACGCTCGCATAAAGCCGCTACGTCTCTAAAATCCGATTCTCTTAATTTATAACCGGTATGGAACTTGACCATATATTCGGCTGAAATACACTTTACAACCCGGCCATTGATCGTCCCGCT
>JASHQZ010000329.1 GCA_030038835.1 candidate division FCPU426 bacterium | reverse complement strand
GGCTCCCTCAGCCGGCAGGATTTTTCGTTCCAAGTGAAGGCCAATGAGGTGGTTTCCGGGGTTTTCACCTACCGGCTGGATTCCACCTCCACCAAGGAAGCCTACGGTCTGGTCTCAAACCTGCCGGAAGGCGCCTATGTCAAGTTTGGGGAGTTCCTGCCTCCTTACGGCCTCACCCTTTCCGACGACAGCAGCCTCATCCGCGCGCCCTTTGGCTTTACCTTCGATACCCCCCCCATCAACGCGGTGGAGGCCGGCGTTTATCCCTACCCCTTTTTCCTCAATGCCGCCCTCACCAATGGGGACTCCGGTCCGGCGACCAATGCGACGGGCGGCGTGGTGATGAACGAGAAGGTTTTCAGCGCCAAGGGCGGGGTGTGTTTTTCCGATTTCGCGCTGGGCGGCTCCCTTTGCGCCGCCAACCTGGATGAACCCGGCGGCACGGAAACCAATGTGGCTTCCAGCGCCCAAACCATCCTTTATAACGCCTTCGGCTGGGGAAGGGTGGGGCCGGTCGTCCTCCTGGCCGAGTACGACATGGGTTACACCGAGCCGACCCAGTTCCTGACGGGCGGACTCAACAACGGAATTGAGCGCGACAACCTGAAGGCTTACCACGTGAGCGGGGAGGTGGATCTGGGCGACGATATCTACCTTCGCCTGGTCACCGAAAGGTTCCTGGACGCGTTGTACGAAATCCCCTATGACGAAACCCGCCAGGTGGTCAGCCTCCGTTGCTACCCGATGCGGAATTTGAAGACCCAGATCGACTTCCAGCGCACGGCCCCGGACCTCGCCCCGAACGACCCCAGTTACAGCCTCTTGGCGGACGCATACGTGTTTTATTGAGCCTTCGGGCTTCTGATCCCGGCCCGCCTCTTCGCCTGGAAAAGGGAACCGGGTCTTTCGTTGGGTCTATCCCTTGTTCTGAGTGGTTATCCCTTCAATCCTTCCGTTTTTCCCAATCCTTTTCCTCGATAGTAATTCCCTAGCCTGGGATCACAAAACAAAAGGCCCCCGGAGATATCCGGGGACCCCAAAACCAGGAGGAGAATGGGGGATTAGTTTTCGGGAGCCCCCGCGTTGATCCAAGCCGATATTTCATCGGTTTGGGTTGCGGTGAACAAGGCGCCTGTCTCCGGCATTTGGGGGGAACAGCCGCCGGTCAGCAGTTTTTGGAGGACCAAACTGTTGCCGGAGTTACTGGTGCTGGCGGCGTTGCCGGGGGCGGAAATGTAATCGGTGATGTTGCAGTTGTTTTCCGTGCTGGCCGTAACGTTGACCCAATCGTTGTAAACCGTGATCGAAGTGGGGTTGTCGCCCAAGCTCATGTCCCCGGAGTCGCCGCCATTGGCGTGGCATTGGAAGCAGGTGCTCCCGGAAAACATCGGGTAGATCGTGAGGGACCAGGAAGGCACGGTGGCGGTGGGAGTGGGACTGGCCGTCGAGGTGGAAGTGGACGTCGGCGTCGGGGTGGCGGTGTTCAGAGGGGTATGCGAGGCCGTTGAAGTGGGGGTCTGGGTGTGGGTGGAACTGGGTGTCGGTGAAGGCGTAGCCGTAGTCGAATCCGTGGGGGTGAAGCTTGCCGTCGGCGTGCCCGTATCCGAGGGGGTGGAGGTCGGCGTCGAGGTGCCGGTCAAAGTGAACGTATCAGTGGCGGTTTCGGTGGCCGTGGGGGTGGAAGTGACGGTTGGGGTGCCTGTATCCGAGGGCGTGGAAGTATCAGTCGGAGTGCCCGTGGAAGTCGCGGTGTTCAGTGGGGTGTCCGAGGCCGTGGCCGTGGGGCTGTCGGTGGGGGTGGAACTTACCGGCGGCGTGTCCGTATCGGAGGGGGTGGGTGTTGACGTCGCCGTGCCGGTCGGCGAAGCCGAAGGCGTAGCGGTGAGGGACGCCGTAGGCGTCATCGAATCCGTAGCGGTCCCTGTGGGCGTGGAAGTATTCGGAAGGGTGGGGGTGGCCGTTGGGATGCCGGTCCCCGTAGGCGTAGCGGTGGAAGTGGAAATGGCTGGGGGCGTGCTAGTGGGGGTGAAGGAATAAGTCGGGGTGGCGGTATTGCCAGGCGCCGGGTTGGAGGAAGTGGGCGTTTCCGTGACCGTAAGGCTAGGGGTGGCCGTCGGGCTTGGGTTGTTGGGGGAACCCGGCGTGGGAGTGCCGGTAGGCGTAACCAAGCCGCTAATCGGCAATGTGGGCGAAACCTGTATGTTCCGGTTGCAACCGGAAAGCAAACCCAATATGGCGGGAACCAGGAAAGTGGCTGAATACCCGATTTTTCTCATGGAATCCCCTCCAACCGGGAAACGATTTCGATGGAATCCGCAAGAAAGCCGTATTCCTTTTTGGAACTTGGTTTCGTTTTCAAATTCGGAATTACATCCTTACCCTGGCGCCCAAAGCCGATGGTTAGGTCCAATTTTTCACCCATGCGTCCAGGGACATTTTTCAATTGTTGGGCGCTCCCGCGTTGATCCAAGCCGTTAATTCGGAAATTTGGGTGGCCGTGAAAACCGACCCGGTTTCCGGCATCTGCGGCGCGCAGGAACCGTTCAATTTCTGGAGGACCAGGCTGTTGCCGGAGTTGGCGGAGTTTCCTGGCGCGGAAATGTAATCCGAGATGCCGCAGTTGTTTTCCGTGCTGGCCGTGACGTTGACCCAGTCCGCGTAAAGCGTAGCAGCCGTGGGGTTGGTGCCCAAGCCCATGCCCCCGGAGGAGGCGCCGTTGGCGTGGCAGCTGAAGCAGGTGCTCCCGGAAAACATGGGGTAGATCGTCGCGGACCAGGAGGGCACGCTGGAACCGGCGGCCGACTCGGTTGGCAGGATATTGGCGTTTCGGACGCAGCCGGAAAAAAGGATCAGACCGGCGAGGGTGAGAAGCTCGGCCGAAACCTTGAATGTTCCCATGGAAAGTCCCTCCCGCCGGTATAAGGAATTCGGGGGAAATCCATGGCCGGTCCCGGCTTTTAAACTCTGGCGTTTTTTGAGTTCCCAGCCTTGACGCCGGATCAAACCCGGCGAGGCGCCTCCGTTTTTCCCGGACCAATCCCCTGCAAAAACAAGGGATCCGCTCCGCAACCGTTCCACCCCAAAAACCGTCTTTAATTGTCGGGCGCCCCCGCGTTGAC
>JASHQZ010000328.1 GCA_030038835.1 candidate division FCPU426 bacterium | reverse complement strand
CGAAAGCCGGCGGCCGTCCGGGAAAGGGGAAGGCGCGTCGTCCCCCGGCGGATAAGTGGCGTCCAGCTCAAAGGCGAACTTCCGCAAAGGGGGATTGTCCGGGTGCAGGGCCAGGCTCCGGGCGAAATCCCTTTTCGCGCCGTCCTTGTCGTCCAGGTCGTATACACAATAGCCTAGGCCCTCGTAGGCCTGCCAGTTGTTGGGATCCATTTGAATGGCGGCTTGGAAATATTGGGCGGCCTTGCCGTATTGCCGCTGCTGGTAAAGCCGCATCCCGGCATCGCAATAATCCTGGGATGTGAAGGCGTAGACGCCGGCCGCGATTCCAAGAAACGATATGAAAAAAACTAAAACGGTTTTTATCATTTATTATTCACCTGAATAAAGGAATGGTTCAAGGGAATGAAACTATTCCTCCATGACCTTCGTCCGTTAATTGACCAGGTGCTTGTGGGAAAAGGCCAGGATGCCGAAAACCGCCAGGGTAAAGAGGCCGAAGAGGTCCGAGGGCGAAAAGGGCATGGCCAGGAGAAGGCGGCCCAGTCCCCCGGCGGCCAGGGGGTCCTGCGACAAAAGGGCGCCCCAAGCCTGGCGGCTCACCCAAAGGTCCGCCAGGAATAAAAGGTGCACGCCGGGCACCACCAAGAAAGCCAGCTTGGAGGCGCTCAGGAAATAGCCGCAGCACAGGAAAAAGGCGAAGCCTGTCAGGGCCCAATAGACCACCGACAACGGCGGGCCAAAGGTGAGGCCGAAAAAGACGGCCTTAGTCAGGAAGGTCCAGCCGGAAAAGAAAAGCATGGCCAGGGTCAGCTCCGTTATGCCGGCGAAAAGCAAAAACCCGTTCAACTTGAGCTTGCCATGCACCACCTTGATGTCCGCCACCACTTGGCTGGAGGCCGAGGTCAGGTAGCGGATGCCCACGCAGAATTCCCCGGCCGTGGGCTGGAGCCGGTCACGGCACCAGAAAGCCTGGCCGAAGAAGAGGAACAGGGCCAGGGTGGCCCAGTCGGACTGCCAGCCGAAGGTAAAACACACGATCCAGGAAAGGAACCCGCAGATCAAAAAATCCACGTAATAGCCCGCCAGGATGCGCCAAACCGTGGGCCGGGTGGCTTGCTTGCGCGGCTGGGTATGGGTCGTGGTGGAAGCCGTCATGAACGGTAACCCCCCGTTGACGGTTCACAGCCGGCGGTTGGGGGTTTTAGGCTAAACTGGCTCATATTTATTTTCCTGTTGGGCTTTCTAGCCTAGTAGATACCCACGGGCAAGCCCGTGGAACTCTAACCGGCACATTAGATTTTAACTTCCGACTGTCAACTGCGGACCGGCGAGCGCTTTTACCATGGCGATTTCGTCGCAGTCGGAAAACTTGGCGCAATGCACGCAATCCCCCCATATTTTCTGCGGCAGGGTCAGCTTTTCCACCCGCGTGAAGCCCAGCTTGTCGAAAAACCCGGTCTGGTAGGTCAGGGTGAAGACGCGGGGAAGATTCATTTCGCGGGCGTCCGAGAGGCACATTTCCATCAATTTGCGGCCCACTCCCCTGCCCTGAAGGCTCTCGTCCACCGCCAGGGACCGTACCTCGGCCAGGTCTTCCCCGACCACATGCAGGGCCACCACGCCTTTCACCCGGGCACCATTGGGTCCGTCCAGGGCCACGTTGAAATCCCTTATTTTTTCAACCACTTGGGCGAAGGACCGGGGCAGCATGAGCCCCTTAGTGGAATAGTGGTTGATCAGGGACAGGATGGGTCGGGTGTCGGACGGCCGGGCCCTCCGGTAGACGAGTGGGTTCAAGGAGCACTCACGTTGTGGGTTTCGGTTGCGAAGGAGGGATTATAGGAGAATGACCTGGTTGAGACAAGGCGGCAACCAGGGTCCAATAAAATTGCCAATGCGGGGGCCGGGATTGAACGAAGTAAAAAACGCCCAAAAATAATTTGAGGGAAAGGCCTTCAGGAGGAAAAGTCTTTTTTCCACCCGCCTAAGCCAATGCGTTGAGGAGACTGGAGCTCGCTGTGGAAGAAGCCGTTTGGGCCTGGGTTTGGACCTGGAAGATGGCCGAGTTGTTCACCAAAGGCGTTATCTCGATAGTTAGGTTGTTCAACATCTGCTCAATCAATTGAAGCAGTTGGGTCAACTTCTGGCTGGAGGCCGTTCCATTCGCGGAAAGGCCCGAAAGATCGGATTCCAACGACGAGAGGATACTTGAAAATTCGGATCCCGATGCCGTGGTGGGACCCGAAGAGGAAAGGGTGGATACAAGGGTTGATACCTCGGATTCAATCTCACCGATCACACTGGAAAGTTGGGTGTCGGATCCCACACCTGAGATGCCATTCATGGTCGCGCCTCCTTAAAAAACTGGATTACTTTGCTGTCGGCGTCAAAGAAAAGAAAGATGTTTCATGAAACCTAACAGTTTAAGGTTTTAAAACTTTATGGGGGGCTGAAAAAAACCGAAAATCGGACTTTTTCCTGGACCGTTGGGCCCGTCGGGGACCACGTTGAAATCTCTATAACTCAAAAGCCAAAAACGTCATTCGTAATACCAGTACACGGGAAGGCTGCTTTGGGGCACGACCAGCATTTCAATTACTCCCGTGTCGGTATAGCAGGGTGGAACGGCGATGGGGTTGGTGACCCAGGCCGTGACGCCGCTTGAGCCCTCGCAGACCGCGGCCAAGTCCGGTCCGATTCCGCAGATTTTGTTCATTTCAGACCCAACGATCATTTGGGTGGAGAAATTCACGTTGGAAGGGGGGGCCGTGTTCGTCCCAAAAACAGCCTGCCACTCCGTCAAATTTTGGATGATGAATGGATCAATGGGGGTATAGGGCGTGGGAGTCCCGGTAGGCGGAGCTAGGGTGGTTCCTCCCCAAGAACTGGCGGGCGTGGCAGTGGGCGAGGCGTAAACGCAGACTGTCTCGGGTGTGGGCGTAGAGGTTGCAGTGGGGGTAGGGGTCGCGGCGGGAATAGGGCCGATGGGTGGCCGGTTACAAGCCCAAGGCGTCAAGCATAATGGAATAAACAAGCATAATACGGTAAGAAGATTTTTTGTTTTCATAGCCCCCTCCCTCAAGATTGCTCAAATTATACCCCGGTTCTTAAAAATGAATCTCATTACGCAAGATTTTCAGGTTTCACATTAAATAGTGTTAATTCTTCAGCATCTTTTTGTGCCATAAGTTTTCCCCGCAAGCCAAAACTCCCTTCCTCAGCGGGATTTCCAAGATGATTTTCCCTGGAAATATCGTCGGGTGATTGGGTTAAGTTTGATGTTGATGCGGAAAGAATTTTTGTAGAATGACCGGAATCTTCGGTTGATGAATTGGCGGGTGTGGCTTTAAATAAAAAAGCCGGTTTCCCACCCAGGAAAACCGGCTTTTTGTTTTTGGATATTACTCGGAAAACAGTGCGATACCGCCGCCAATAAATAAGCCCGTTTCTACGCCCAAATCCAACCCCGCCATGGCTTGGAGCTGTACGTCGTGACCCGTCCGGATGCCGACCAGCAAGGGAGTCCCACCCACACCGCCGTAATAAACCACACCGTTGGTGGCCAATTCGGCGATACCTGTCAACTCCCTGTCGAACGGATA
>JASHQZ010000327.1 GCA_030038835.1 candidate division FCPU426 bacterium | reverse complement strand
GGCCTTATGGGCGGCTATGTCCATACCAGCGTGACGGCCCAGGATGGCAGCGGCCAGACGGGCGTGGACGGGTACCAGTTCGGGGTCTATGGAAGCCAGAAATTGGCCCAGTTCGACCTGGCCCTGGTGGCGGGCTACGGGACGGACCATTTCACCACCAACCGCACCATTTCCATCGGCAGCGACGTGAACGCGGTGCAGGGAACCACGGACGGAAACCAGATAATGGCGGCTCTGCAAGGCGATTACCGGATGGAGGTTTCCGGAATCTCCGTAAAACCCCTGGCGGGGGTGCAGTACGCCCATTTAAGCGAGGACGCCTTCACCGAGACGGGCTCCAACAGCTTGAATTTGGTCATGCCCAGCCAGTCCTACGATTCCTTGAGGCCTTACGTCGGCTTGGACGGGGCCAAAACCTTCCTGATGGGCGGGGACCTGAAGCTGACGCCCATGGTCAACCTTTCGGCTAGCGAGGAGCTGATGAATACCGCCGGCCAGTTCCAGGCATCCTTGGGCGGGGCGCCGGGTGACAGCTTCACGGTGACAGGCCTATCACCCTCCGCGACCCTTTTCGGCGCGGGCGCTGGCGCCGACTTGGCCTTTGGCGCGCCCTTCAACCTGTTCGCTTCCTACGACGGCTACTTCAGCGGCACCGAGACTCTCAACACCTTCAGTGGCGGCCTGAGCTTGAGTTTCTAAATTACTTTCCCACCAAGGCTTGCACCGCGGGGTCGATTTTATCCGGCTTCACCCTCGAATCAAACCGGCTTACCGGCTTCCCGTTTTGGTCGATGAGGAACTTCGTGAAATTCCAGCCGATGTCCGATTTTGGGCCGGCGCCCGGCTGGACGGTCTTTAAAAACTTGTAAAGCGGGTCGGCGTTGTCGCCGTTGACCTCGATCTTGGTGAAAAGGGGAAAGGTCACGTCGTACTTGGTGGAGCAGAAGGTCTTGATCTCTTCGGCCGTGCCCGGCTCCTGGGCGCCGAACTGGTTGCAGGGGAAGCCCAAAATCACGAATCCCTTGTCCTTGTATTTCTCGTAAAGCTTTTCGAGGCCCGCGTATTGCGGGGTAAAGCCGCAGTGGCTGGCTACGTTGACGATCAAAAGAACCTTTCCCTTGTAGTGATCCAATGAAACGGGCTCCCCGTCGATGGTTTTTTCATTGAACTGGTAAACCGTATCTTGCGCCATGGTGTCCCCCCCCGCTGAAGAATGGATGAAGCCAACCGCCAGCCCAGCCGCCAAAACCAAAACCGTTTTTTTCATGAGGTCCTCCTCGAAAACCGCAATAGTGTTGAATACCGGCCGCCAAAAAGCAAGGCCGCGGAATTTTGGGTTATGTCCTAATTTGGCATCATTTTTTCGTTACCTCCGTTTCTGAGGTTCCTCGCAATGACGGTTTCGAACTGAACCACCACCTTGCGTTGAGTGCCCAAGACGGGAGTCGTATAATGCGGGTCATTATGAAGAAGGAGAACGTATGAAGGAAACGGGGTTTAAATGGTTATGGCCCGCCATCCTTTTACTGGCCCTACCACTCGCCCAGGTTGGGGCGAACGAAATTTACAATAAACTACCCTTTTTCACGGCTCCCGACGGGCCTATCGCCTATCTGGGAAGCTATTACGATCCGCAGAAGATTTGGGACACGGCGAGCAACCACACCACCCTGCGGTCCTGGTCACTCCAAATCCCCCCGGCCTCCCAAGCCGTATCCGAGGTCCAAGCCTCCCTGTTGGAAAACGCCGCCCAATGGGGGCTCCGGGTGGCGGCCATTCCCGCCTCTGGGCATGACCTCAAGGCGCTCCTGCTCCATATGTTCCATCCCGGGAATCCGGACTCCTACCCCTTCGGCGCCACAAAGCTCTACAACCTGGCTGGGGGAAGCGCCTATGTCCTGGTGGGCCTGATCGATTATTACGGCACTTTCGGCTGTCCTGTGAACGTGAGGGTGGAGGACAGGAAGGGGCTCAAGATCAACTACTTCCGCCGCCGGTCCATCCTGGAAAAAGACGAGTCGTTTTTCAAGTGGCAGGGATACAACAAGGTGGGGGCCTTCGAGCTTTTCCTTCTGTCCACCCGGGACGGGAGCCTGCTGTGGCAGGCGAACGGGTGCTATTCCACCCAACACATCACTTTTGAGCCCTTTCGGGTCACCGCCGACCATGAGATGTATCTTTTTATGAAAACTTTGGTAGGCAAAAAGTAAATTTATTATTATGAAAATTTCCAAAAAAATGTTTCCCGTTTTGATCCTGGGGGCGTTATGGGTGAACCCCTTTTCGGCTGCGGACGCGGGGGAATACCGGTTCGTGACCCAGTGGGGCGGGCAGGGCGCGGGCGACGGGAAGTTCAACGCCCCCGTGGCCGTAGCGGTCGGCGCGGGGGGCGATGTTTTTGTCTCCGATTCCGGGAACAATCGCATCCAGAAATTCAGTCCCAGCGGGAAATTCCTGTTAAAGTGGGGAAGTCAAGGGAAAGAGGAAGGCCAATTCCAACGGCCGGCCGCACTGGCGGTGGACCGGGCCGGAAACCTGTTCGTGTTGGATGCGGGAAATTTCCGGGTGCAGAAGTTCGACAAAGACGGCCATTTCCTCCTGGCCTGGGGAAAACCCGGCAATGACTCGGGGGATATCGGCTATTACGACGTGGACCCCAAGGCCATCGCCTTGGACCCGGCCGGGAACGTCTATGTCGTGGACGGGCGGATCCAAAAATTCACCCCGGACGGCAGGTTCATCACGATGTGGGGCACCTCCGCGAACTTCAACGGCAACCTGACCGATAATTTCACGGATACCAAGGGCTTGGCTATCGACCAGCATGGGACCATCTACGCCGACGACACCCACATCCAAATATTCGCCCCCTCCACGGAGTTCATTGCCGAATGGGGAAGCCCGGGGAAAGGTCCGGGACAGTTCCGCCTCCCATGGGGCCTGGCCTCGGACGATTCCGGGAACCTTTTCGTCGCGGATATGGGGAACGACCGCATCCAAAAATGGAGCCCCCAGGGGATTTTTTTGGCGCAATGGGGAAGTCTCGGTGGGGGGAAGGGACAATTCAACAGTCCTTACGGGGTCGCGGTGGACCGGCGGGGGAATGTTTACGTCGCGGACCTGGGAAACAACCGCATTCAGGTCTTCTCGCCCTGATCCGGGACCGGAACATTCCAAGGCCACTTTTATCCATTTGAACTTTATTTTGGGTTATATTCGTTTTGCCCGGCCTGGCTGTCGAGTGTGAACTGCCTGCCGACGAAGCCTTGGCATAGTCGGGTCAACTGTGAACTGGGGTTCTATGCTACGCAACCTTTCCATTCAAAATTTCGCTATCGTGGAGTCCGTTACACTGGAGTTTGGGGAGGGTTTCAACGTCCTGACCGGTGAAACCGGCGCGGGCAAGTCCCTCATCGTGGATGCCCTCTACTTCCTCCTGGGCGACCGCATTAACTCGGACATGCTGCGCACCGGGGAAGAGCGGGCCGTGGCCGAGGCCCTTTTTACCGTACCCATCCAGAACCCCGCCGTTAAAAAGATAGCCGAATGGGGAATTGACGCTCCCGGGGGCGAAATCCTCATCAAGCGGGAGTATTCCCGATCCTCCGGCAAGACCAAAAGCTTCGCCAACGGCCAAATGGCCACCACCGCCATGGTCACAGAGCTGGGAGACTGGCTGATTGACATCCACGGCCAGCACGAACACCAGGCCATCTTCAACGTAGGCCGCCACCGCCAGCTGACCGATTCCTTCGGGGGCCTGGACACCCTCCTCAAGAAGACCTTCGAGGCCTACCTGGGGCTGTCGGGCTTGATGGAGGAGCAGGCCCGGCTGGGCGGGAATTCCCGCGAAATCGCCCGACGCAC
>JASHQZ010000326.1 GCA_030038835.1 candidate division FCPU426 bacterium | reverse complement strand
CCCTGTGAGACGCCCCACCCCCGCGTAGTCCTGGCCGGGGACTGGACCGATACGGGCCTTCCCGCCACCCTGGAGGGCGCCTGCCTCTCGGGTCACCGGGCCTCGGAGAAATTGCGGGAACATCTCGCGGGATCCCGGTAAAATTGGATTAATGCCGATTCGTCCTTCCCTCCGCCTTTTATCCCTTTCCGGTTCCCCGTGGTTTTATTTTTCCCTTTTCCTGGCGGCCAATCTCCTTCTTTCCTACGTCCCCTTGCCCTTCGGGGTGAAACTGGGCATTGGATTGCTGGGCTTGGTTTTGCCTTTTGTTTTGTTCCTCAGCTTGAAACCTGGGAATCCCGGCTCCCCTGCGGCATTCTTGGATGAGGAAGCCTTTCCTCCGATGCCTGGGTGGGCTTGGCTGCCGTTTCTCCTGGCGGCCCTGGCGGCGCGGTTCGTCCAACTCACGACCTTGTCCGGCTGGCCCCTGGTGGATGAGGGAATCGCGGGGTTTTTCGCCACGGAACTGAGTGAGGGCGGGAAGTTAAATTTTTTTTATTCCTACGCCCAATGGCCGCCCTTCTTCGTCTGGAGTCTGGGGGCATTTTTCAAGCTCTTCGGGCCTTCCCTCTCCTCCCTCTGGCTCTACCCGGCCCTATTGTCGTCCTTGGCCTTGCCCCTGGCTTACATGGCGGCCCGTGCTTTTTTCCCGAAATCCTTCGCTTGGGTTTTCGCCTTCCTTTGGGCCTTTAACTTCACGCCCCTTTTCTTGGGCCGCTTGTGCCAGGGACAGTCGCTGGAAATCCTCTGGCAACTCGGCGCCTTCGTCCTTCTGGGGCTTTTCCTGCTGCCAAAGGAAAATCGCGGCGGGAAAACCGGGGCCGCGCTCCTAGGTTTATGGACCGGCACGGGTTTCTACACCCTTCACCATTGGCCAGCCATGGCGCTTTTCGTCCTGCTGGCCGTGGCCGCCTTCGCCTCATTGGACCTTCCCCGACGGGGTGGGGCCGGGTTCGTTTTTCTCGGCGCGCTCCTCCTGGCAGCCTTTCCCTATCTGGCCTTCTTTTTTGGGGGGAGTCAAGGGACTTACTTGAAGTCGGTTTTCGCCGTCCATCCCGGGTTTTCCCTTCCGAACCAGTTGCGGATGGCCGGGGACTATGCCTCGGGGCTCTTCTGGGGCGTTGAGACCGAACGCTACGCTTATAAACCTTTGTGGGGGGGCTTCTTGAATCCCCTGATCGGTTCCCTTTTCCTGGTCGGATTGGGCTCCCTGATCCGGGAGAGGCAAAACGGCCTGCGGCCGTGGCTACTCCTGGCCCTGGGGCTCTTCTCCCTGCCAGCCCTCTTGTCCTCGGATTTGGAATTGCTGCGCTGGCTCCTGGTCTTCGCACCCCTCCTAGCCGTGGGCGTTATCGGCCTTTTCCGCCTAGTCCCCCGCAAGGGGAAGCCCGGGCTTCGCCGGGCGCTGGTCTTAGGCCTTTTGATGGGGTCCTCCCTGCTCGATCTCGTCCATCTTTGGGGGCCCTATCGGGCGTTTTGGAGTTCCGATTCCCAAGCCGAGGTCCTGGGGGTCAAGTCCTTGGAGAGGCTCCGGGCCTACCGTATCCTCGGTTCCATGTCCCGGTTCCAGGGCCCGGGCCTCATCTTCACCGAATTGGGGCCCGCCCCCTTTGACCAGACTTTCTCGGTGGCGGTTTACCCCTTCAATGCCGCCCGCAACCCCCGCCTCCCGCCCTCTCAGGCCCGCTGGGCGGCCTTGCTGGCCGACATCGATTACGCGCCTTTCCTTTCGAAGCGGTACCCGCAAGCCCGGTGGTTTCTATTGGCCCCTGAAACCGCCGTCCCGCGGGGAAACCTGGTACTGGGCGTCATCCCCCTTACCGCTTCGAACTGGGGGGATTTTTCCTTCTGGTTAAAGGCCGAAGGGGACCTGCGCGGCGTCACCTCCCTGTTTTTCCACATGCCCCTCGGCCAAACGCCGCGCGGGGCCTTGCAAAAACTGCTTCAATTGGAACCGGAGGTCCGGAAGGATCCTTTTCTGGAGTCCTGCGTGGCGGAGAGGATCTTTTTCTCCGCCATGAGCTGTTCCGACCCCCAACCGGCCCTAGAGGCGCTGCGGCGCGCTATTACCAAGGGTTACTCCTCGGCCAACCTGCTTAACGACCTGGGCGTGCTGTGGTGGACGCTGGGGGATGGGGAAAAAGCCCGCGAGGCTTTTAAGGCGGCATTGCGCTCACCGGTCGATCACACACCGGCTGCCGAGAACTTACAAAGAGCCTATTAAAAAGGGCTCCTGGGCGGATTCCCCCCCGTGATCGCCTTTGGAGATGGGGGGCTTGGAAATCACCGCGCCCCGGTCACCCGGAACACCGCGATACCGTCCTTCTCTTCCACTTGGTTGAATTGGTACTTGGAAGCCAGGCAGGACAAGAGCGTGGGCTCAAGGTTGGACAGCAGGTGCTGGCTGGAATCCGGGTATTCGTAATAAACATCGGTTTGGCTGAAGTCCTTCGAAAGGTAAATGCAGTCCCCGGGCTTCAGTTTCGGGTCAAAGGCAAGAAGCCTTGCGCGGATAGCCGGGCAGATATCGGCTTCGAAGACGTTGTTATAGGGATAAACCTTCGCCCTTCCGCAATACATGGAAACTTCCAGGCCCTTATAGTCCCCGAAGAAATAAACCAATTCCTTCTTTGCCCCCGAGTATTTCGACATGAGGGATTCCGCGGTTTGGGCGAAGGAATTTTGCCTGCCCTCGTCCCAGGGCCGATGGGCGATGTTGTCCCACAAATCGGGAAGGGAGGCCTTTTTATATTGTATCTTTTGAAGCGCCCGGGGAACAAACAAGGGAAGATATATCCCGATGGCAAGAACGCCCAGGACAAAAGTGCCCTTTTTTAAAATCCATGGGGCCGAAGGTAGGTCGTGCCTTCTTAAAAAATACAGCCAATAAAGGAAAAGCAGGAGGCTGGGCATGGAAACGGCCAGTAAATTGAATCCGACGGCCCGCCCCACGTAGTAATAAAACTGGGTAATACCGTAAAAAGTCAGGAGCGCAATAGCATTGAAGTTCGGGAACCTATCCACGCGGTTCGAAACCCGAAAGGCGACGCCTAATACGGCGAAAAAGGAAAAATACAAGACAACGACGACGGCCCACCAACAGCCTGACGCCGGCATCCAACGCAGGAAAAAACCGCCCAGGTGAAGGGCGTTATAGTCGAAATAAAGAGACCATTGGGGCAACTTCCCGGTCCGGCGGATCACGTCCAGGTAAAAAAAGGCCAGGAAGAGGGCGGCAAAAACCAGCGACCCCGAAACCCTTTTCCAGAAATCGCGGGCCTCGAACCGGAGACGGCCGTGCCGGACTTCCAGTGACTCATAGGCGGCCAAGCCGAGGTAGGCGGGGAGGGTAAAAAGGCAAACTTCAAAGCTCCAAAGAAACGCCGCGGCGGCCGCGAACTCTTCCAGTTTCAGGAAGAGGCTTCGGTAGCGGGGATGACGGTTCCGCAGGACCACCAAAGCCATGAGCAAGTAAATAAAACCGAATCGAAGGGGCCCGATGGAGGGATACCAGGTGGCCTGGCCTTCGGGCGCGAAATAGTTCACGAGAACAAGGGCCGCCAGTGCGAAAAAGGACAGGAATTCGGACCCGAACAATTTCCGGGCGATAAAATAAAACGAAAAATACTGGAGGATATAGGCCGCCGTCAGCAGGAGGCAAAGGGAGGTATACCCCAAGGGAAGGAAAAGGAAAAAGAAGCGCAGGAAGTAATAAACCAGGATCCCGTATTGGGTGTTGACGTTGGTCAAGAGGGTTTTCCCGGCGCACATATCGCTCAAGGGTCCCAGGTAGGAGGCGTAATGATAAGGGTCATAGGTAAAACCGGGTTCAACGACCATGGCCACGATGAAAATAAACGCTAAAGCGTGAAAAAACAGGTTGGGGGAGTCCCCTGCCAAATCTTTTCTCCGGGAGGAACCGCTCGCATACAGCGCCGCCACAATGCCAGCCAGGGCCAAACCACGGGCGGGGGTCCAATGGTTCAGATCCTGAAGCAGGAAGCCTTGAATTTTAAAAAACCATAAACCGAAGGAAAAGAACATCAAAAGATAGGGTATCTCGTGCCATTTTCCCCGGGAGTTCGGAAAAGACCGTTCCAGGATTGGGATCGCGGCCAGGGCCAGGATTTGGAGCAGTAAAAAACAGCCGGTCAGGGCCCATCCGGAGAGGCCCCATTGGGCCGGATGCAGGGCAAAAAGCGCGAACGTAAAATTCAGGAAAATGAGGACCGGATAGAAATAGGGATTCTGCGGCCGCCATCGGTCGCGCAGATCCGCGATAAAATTTCCGAACAAAAAGCCGAGAGCCGGAAAAAATAGCCAGCCCAACAGGTACAATTTGAAGTCATCGTTCTTGGTTCTTCCTGCGGCCAGGTAAAAACCCAGGAAGATCCTGAAAAACGAAAGGCCGTTGATGGCGCTTAAAAAGTAATACTCGAACCCCTTGGAATTTTTTCCAACCCCCAGGGAAAATTTTTTCCCCGCGCGCGCCGCGGGGTTCCTAAAAAGGAAGAAGGACAATGCCAGGAGGTGGTCACTCCATTTTCTCAATGTCAGCCTTAGGCCGCAGAACATTTAAATATTCTATAGACTTCGCCTTTCTTGAAAATGCTATTCTGTTTAAAAACCAATCTATCCTCACGGGCTGAGCCCGTGGTACCTTCATGGCCCGCCCACTCAAGTCTTGGGCGGGCATCCTTTCACAATTTGGCGTAAGCCGTCATGGTGAGGAGGCCCTGTTTTTCGGAGCCGACATGTGCCGATATTCCATAAAGGAGTTAAGGAAATCGGTACTATACCGACCTCTTTAACAATTTTATGGAAGGTCGGCATGGCGATCCATACTGATCCAAGAAAGGCCGTTTTTAGACTGGTTTGGATGGCTATTCCCCTTCGCCCAAGGTTTTCGCGGGGCAGGCGTCACAAAGATTCCCTCGTCTGGCGAAGCTTTAGCGAAGCCAGATCGCCATGACACCTAAAGTCAAAATCATTTATGCAATAGTTTCTAGGAACTCTTAATTTTTTTCATTGCCGGTCGCGGCCAGGCTGGGTATCGGCCTGATCGACCCTGGCGCCTTGGATCGCCGCCGCCCGGTTCGTGGAGAAATTAAGGCCTCCCCTTGCCCCCTTCACTTAAAATGGGGGTAATGACTCAATCCGACCCGCCTCGGAAAATTTCTTGTTTCTTCCATCCTTGGGTTTATTTTGGTATTTTCCTCTTTGCGGAGACGACTTTGTCCCTCCTCCACTCGGGGTCGAGGTTGCGGTTGGGGCTCCTGGCCTTGGGAATCGGCTTTCCCCTGGGCCTGGATCTTTTCCTTTCCGCGCCTCAAGGCCATGAAAGCTTCTTTTTCCGGGAGGCCTTTCCCTCTATTCCGGCTTGGTGCCTAGGCGCGTTATTCGTGGGGGGCCTGGATATCCGCTTTTATAAGAACGCCCTCTCCACCTGGCCTCTTTTCGATAAGGGGACCTTCGCTTTTTACGCCGCCGAGCTGAGCGGGCACTGGACCCTTTCGTGCGATGCCTACCAATCCCTCCCTCTTTTCCTTGCGATGATCGGCCTTTACGGCTCCATGGCACAACAAGGTTATGTTCATTCGGCCTGGGCCTTCGGCGAACCCTCTTTTTGCAGAAAGACTCGGATGACCCTGGCCGCCGGGGTTCCTTTGCTGGAATCCTGCCTGGACGAAAGGATTTTCTGGGCCGGCCTGGAGAATTTAAGGAGAAAACCCCCATGAAAGCCCTGAACCCTTCTCTTTCCTCCGCCGGGGCCCCCAGCAGTCCCTGGTTCTTCTTTTTTATTTTCCTCACGGCCCTGGCCTTGATTTCCTATTTCCCGCTGGCCCCGGCCGCCCAAGCGGGGATCGGTTTTTTCGGCCTCCTGCTGCCCTTTGTCCTGGCGCTGCGTTACCTGCCCCCGTCGGAAACGGCCGTCCTGCTCCGGAAGGAATTCCTCCCGGCGCTTCCCCCCTGGGTTTGGGTCCTGGCGGGCGCGATGGCGCTCGCGGCGCGGTTTTACGGGCTCACCTCCCTTTCCGGCTGGCCCCTCACGGACGAGGGTTGGCACGGATTCTTCGGCCTCCATTTGCTGAAGCATTGGGACGGCTCCCTTTTCTACAGCATCGGCCGGGTGCCGGCAGGTTATTTCTGGGCCCTGGCGGCTTGTTTCCGGCTCTTCGGGGTCTCGCTGGAAAGCTTATGGCTTCTTCCAGCCGCCCTTTCCTTCGGGGCCTTCCTCTGGCTGGCTTTGGCCGTCCGGAAGGTTTCAGGCCGGTCCTTCTC
>JASHQZ010000325.1 GCA_030038835.1 candidate division FCPU426 bacterium | reverse complement strand
ACGTTGCGCGGAAAGGGTCAAGGCTTTTTTTGAGTCTGCTTGAGGGCCTTGAGGAAGTTTTCCTCGGACAGGGGATGGCTAAAAATATAGCCCTGCACCTGGTCGCAATTGTGACTTTTCAGGAAGCTCAACTGCCCTTCCGTTTCCACTCCCTCGGCCACCACGTCCAGTTTCAAGCTGTGGGCCAGGGCCACCACCGCGGTCACGATGGCCGCGTCGTTGGGGTCGGTGGTGATGTCCCGCACGAAGGACCGGTCGATCTTGAGCGTCTCCAAGGGGAACCTTTTCAAGTAGCTCAGCGAGGAATAACCCGTGCCGAAATCGTCCAAGGATAGGTGCACATGCATCTTCTTGAGTTCGTTCAAGGCCGAGATGGTGTAATCGGCGTTCTTCATGGCGATGGTTTCGGTGATTTCCAAGCCCAGGTACTGGGGGTCCAAACCCGTTTCCTGGAGGACTTGGGAAATGACCGCCACCAGGTTGCGCTGCTGGAACTGCCGCGCCGAGAGGTTCACCGACACGCAGACCTTCTCGCATCCGGCATCCTGCCATCTCTTGTTCTGGGAACAAACCCGGCGAATGACCCATTCCCCGATGGGCACGATGAGCCCGGTTTCCTCGGCCAGGCCGATGAATTCCGTGGGGAAGACCAGCCCTAAATCCGGATGCTGCCAGCGCACCAAGGCCTCGGCCCCGACCATCCGCTGGGTCTTGAGGTCGATCTGCGGCTGGTAATAAACCACGAACTCCTCTTTTTCCAGGGCTCGGCGCAGGCTGTTTTCCATTAATAGTTGCTTGAAGGCGCTCACGTTCATGACCGAGGCGTAAAGCTGGTAGTTGTTGCGGCCCTGTTCTTTGGCGCGGTACATGGCAGTTTCGGCATTTTTAAGGAGGATCTCGGAATTTTCCCCGTCATCGGGGTAAAAAGCCATCCCGATGCTCGTGGTGACGTGCAGGTCGTGGTTGTTCAGCTTGAAGGGGGTTCCCAACAGCTCGATGATTTTCTGGGCGTGGCGCGTGGCCTCCTCGATACTGTTCACCTGGGGTAAAAGCAGGGTGAACTCGTCGCCACCGAAACGCGCGATGGTTTCGCTTTCGTTCAACATCCCCAATAGCCTCTCGGCTACCGCCACCAGCAGCTTGTCTCCTAGGATATGCCCCAGGGTTTCGTTGATGTTCTTGAAACGATCCAGGTCCAGCACAATCACGCCCAGCATCTGCTTGTTGCGGTGCGCGTGCTTCATGGCCTGTTCCAGGCGGTCCTTGAAAAGGGTGCGATTGGGAAGGTTGGTCAACACGTCATAGTAGGCCTGCCGGCGGATGGTTTCCTCGGCTCTCTTGCGGTCCGTGATGTCCCGGGCGATGGCCTGGACAAAACGCCGGCCTCCCCATTGAAACACATGGGCGTTGATCTCCGCGGGTATCTTAAGTCCGCCCTTGGTCAGGGTGACCTTCTCGAAGGTGACATGTTCCTGCTGCAAGAGCTTCTTGAATATCTTGGGCAGGTCGTTCAGATCCTCCACGGCGGCAAGGTCTAAAAAAGTCATCCGGAGTAATTCCTCCCGGCTGTAACCCAGCTTGAAGCAGGCGATGTCGTTGACTTCCACGAACTTTCCAGGTGTCCCATCCTCGGAAACCTCAAAGAGGAAGATGGAATCGATGGCATTATTGAAAAGGACCCGGAATTTCTCCTCGCTTCCCCTCAATGCCTCCTCGTTTTGGCGGCGCGCGAGGGCGCCAGCGAACATCTCGCCTGTAATCTTAAACAAGGCGATGTCCTCCTCCGTCCAGGTCTTTTTCAAGCGTAAAGTGCTGAAAGTCAGGATGCCGATGAGGTTTCCCGCCGAAACCATGGGAACCACCACGACGGACTGGACCCCCCTCAGCTTCAAGAGTTTACGTTCAGGCGCGGCCTCTGGCGGGAGATCGTCCGGAGAGGAGACGTGGACCACGTCCATTTTCTTGATGCTGTCCGCGAACCAGGGATAATCGGCCAGGAAAAAATCCTCTTCCGGCTCATCCGGGATAAGGAGGTTTGGGTTTTTCCACCCAAAAACAGGCCCCTTCAACCTGTCATGGGACTGGAGGAACATGCGGATGCGGTCCACGCCGATAAATTGGCCGATGGATTGGAGGGCGTTGCGGATGCCCGAGTCCACTTGCGGGGCCGGCAAATTAATGAAATGGGAGGAAAGGGTGGTGATCAGTTTTTCAAACTCCGCCCGCTGCCGCAAGGCGGCCTCCATCCTTCGGCGTTCGCTGACGTTCACGGCCACACCGATCACTTCCGTTACCTCGCCCTTGGCATCCTTCAAGGGTGAGAAATGGATTTCGAAAACCGCCGGCCCTTCCTCCAGTAAAAAGCTGAATTTTTCCCCCGCCAGGGCCCTGCGGAGGCTTTGGATCATCCTGGTGTTTTCGCGGCATATGTCGAAGGCAGACCGGCCCAGTCCCTGCCCCGCGTCCAGTTGGAGCCCCTCCAAGGCGCTCCCCTCCATCAGGGTAAAAAGGCCATTGCGGTCGACGGCGAAAAGGGCGATAGGGGCCGCGGTCACCACCGTGTGAAGGCGCTCTTCCATGTTCTTTTGCCGGGTCATGTCGCGAACGACGCAGACGATTTGGCCCTGGGGCTGGTCCTGGAGGATGCTGGCCGTCAACTCCAATTGGATGACCCGCCCGGATTTTCCACGCACAGCGGTTTCATATTGCCCGGGCGTCTTCCGATTTTTCAGGTGGGCTGTAATCTTTTCCTGGATGGAGCTCCTGTATTCGTCCGGCACCAGGTGAAAAAAAGAAGGGAAGGAAAGAAGCTCGTCCTCTGAGAACCCTGTGATTTGGCAGAAGGCCTCATTGGCGTAAATGATGCGGGGAACGTCCAAAACAATAACGCCCTCCCCGATCTCGCTGACGGCTTTCAGAAGAACGTCATCTAGAAAAGTTTTGAGCTGATGTGGAACGTTCAAGCGGAACCCCTTCTGTCAGGCAAGGGTGAAGAACCTTCCCATCATACAACGAAAAAAGGGGAAAAACGACAAAGACGATGCGGGGGTAGTGGTTCAGTTTGAACTAAGCCGTCATTTCGAGGCCCAGCCCCAATCGGGGCGAATTGTGCCAGGCTTGTGGTAGTTGACCGAATTCAGGCCAACCATCCTGGGGCTTTAGCCCCAGGACAATCTCAAGCAGTTATGTCCGTAAATTAAAGGCAAAACCTGAGATTCCCACGTCGCAAACCGAGCCTATCGGCTCTGCTCCTCGGAATGACAGCAACCTGTCCACTACCGATGCGGGGTTAATGGCCGAAATAGTCCGGTTCGCGGCCGGGTTTCCACTTGATATTGCAGCCGATTCCAGGTTTTTGGTCCCCAGGAACAGGCCTGCCAGCCAAGGCCGCGTCCAGGGCGGCCCGGAGGTCTCTCCCCGTGACGGGAATGTCATTTTTGGGCCGGCTTTCGTCCAATTGGCCCCGGTAAACCAGTCGCCGCTCCCCGTCAAAAAGGTAAAATTCAGGAGTACAGGCCGCCCGATAGGCCTTGGCCGCCTCCTGGTTTTGGTCATAGCAAAGGGGAAAGTTGAAATTCAACTGGGAGGCCATTTCCCTCAGGCTTTCAGGCGAGTCGTCGGGGTAATTGTCGGCATCGTTCGAACTGATGGCCACAATCCCGACATTTTTGGGAGCATAATCCCGCCCGATTTGCACAAGCTGGTTTTGGACGTGTTTTACATAAGGGCAATGGCGGCATATGAACATCACCAGCAAAAGCTTATGGCTGGAGAAATCGGAAAGCGTCAGTGTTTTGCCCGTAGTGACGTCCGGCAGGCGGAAGTCGGGAGCCTTTGTTCCTAAAGCCAACATGGTGGACGACGTGGCGGCCATGGTACCCTCCTGGAATTGAACTTTTATTTCTTTTGACCTGTCTGGTCGGCTTGTTGGGACACTTCCCTTTGGTCTGTCACTTCTTCTTGGGGTGCGTTGGAGTCCTGGTTCGTTTTAAGTTTTGTCTTTTTGCTCCGGCCCTTGCGGCGATGGCGTTTCACGGTCTTTTTCGAAGATTTAACAGGATGTGGCGCCGAGCTAGGCTCCGTATCCATCACGGAGGTATCAGGAGAATTTCCAAGCCCCCCTTCCGAAAAGTCTCCACTTTGGGCAAAAACCATCGAAGTAAACGGCCAGCTCAAGGCGACCAAAAGAATGGTACGGGTAAAACTTCTCATGAGAAAATGGAAACGATTCATACAAAGGAATCCAATTTTTTAAATAGGTTTTGTTAGTTATAAATGGAAAAACACCGAAGAATCAAGCGGGCGATAGCTGGAAAGGAACTAAGGCCCTGGGTGAGTCGTCCGGGAATCGAACCCGGGACACCCACATTAAAAGTGTGGTGCTCTACCAACTGAGCTAACGACTCACCCAGGGTCTTGGGAAAGGTCCAAAATTATACTTTTTGCTCCTGAATTGCAAAGCAAAAGCGGCTAGGGTTTCCGGAATATCTGGGCCCGGTCTGGGCCCACGGAAACCCATTGGATGGGCACTTGAATGGCCTTCTCAACCTCATCCAGGTACCGCCTCGCCTCCGTTGGAAGATCCCCAACCTTGGAGGCGCGGGAAAGATCCCCTTTCCATCCCTTCATTTCCTTATAAACCGGCCGGCAGTCAGCCAGGCGCCGGAGGCTGGCCGGAAACTCCTGGATGATTTGGCCCTTGACCTTGTATCCCACGCAAAATTTTATGGAATGAAGGTAACTCAAAACGTCCATTTTGGTCAAAAGAATGCCCGTGAATCCATTGACCCGGCAGGCGTACTTGAGGGCCACCAGATCCAG
>JASHQZ010000324.1 GCA_030038835.1 candidate division FCPU426 bacterium | reverse complement strand
ATTTGGGTTCCCTCAAAGATATCGATGACAAGGTTCACGTTGTTGGCCTGGGGGTCGGCCTGGATCTTGGCGTCCACCGTGACATTGGGGTAACCCTCGTCCAGGTAAAGTTTCTTGACCGCCGCAAGGTCGTCGTTCAATTGGGACTGATTAAAGGGGGACTTGGGGGCCAACTTCATTTCCCCGAGGAATTACTTCGAATCCCATTTTTTATTGCCCCGGAAGATGACCTCGTTGATGAGGGGTCTCTCCGTCACCTTGAAAACCAGGATAACTTGGTCCGCCTTGGCGCCCTCCTGGGCCTCCACCTTCACGTCCTTGAAATCTCCCATGGAAAAAAGGTTGTGGATATCCATCCGCACCCGGCGCAGGGAAAAGGGGTCCCCTTCCTTCTCTTCCAGGTGACCATAAATAATGAGGCTGGAGATGTTTTTATTCCCCTCGATTTTGATGGCGGAAATCTTGAGGGGATTCGTGTCGTCCTCGGCCCGCAGGACCCCGCCGCATCCGAGGCAAAGCGCCAGGGCGGCGAAAAACAGGGCCCGGCCGGAGCCTGGGGCGTTGGAATGGAATGGCTTCAAAAACAAACTTTCCTCCTGGAAGGCTTTTAGCGTTCGGCCCTAAACGGAATCTTAACGGTCGCGGGCGCCGCAGGGGGCGCACAAAGACGCGCATTCTAGCACGGGGCCCTTAAAATCGGCAACGACATACCACAGCGGAGGGTATGAATTTAGACGAACGGATCACGGGGAAAGACCGGCCTTTAGGGATAAAAAATCGGCTTTCAATCACTGGAGGGCGACAAGTTGCGGAATTCATCCCGTTCATTTCGGTTGAGGTCCTTGGCTAAAATCTCGAGTTTGTAGGGAGCCGTGGGATCGAGTCCCGTGATGTCGATCGCGTGATCGTAGGCATCCTGTTTCTTTTCAACATTATCCATGACGACTTTCCCATCCAAATCCATCACCCGTACCTCGCATTGGGTGACCTTGTCGGTCTCCCAAACCACATGGAATTTTCCGGGGCCGATGGAGTCGGTGTCCAAGCGCATGAACCTCGGCCTTTCCTTGTCACCCGGCTTGGGCTGCATGATGTCGGGCAGGGGCTCCTGAAATTGGATTCCAAACTGGGTCTCCTCTTGGCCGATGGTGTTTTCACCCGTGGTCGCGTTGAAGGAAAGGTTCCGGTTGAGGTCATACTGGAGTCCAAGCTGGTTTTGGGGTGTTAAATTTTCGGCCAGTCCGGGGTTCCAGATGAGCGAAAACCTTTGGTCCAAAGGTTTCCGGATTTTCAAGCGGAACAAGGAAGCGTTGCTGGCGCCCGTGGAGTTGCCGGCGGCATCCGGCCCGGCCGAGACGACGCCCGGCGACGAAACGGATGCCGAGTTGGCGCCCGCAAAATTGGTTTCTACGTTAATGTCCACACCCGCGACCTGCTGTAAAACGGATCTCGTCATGCCTGTCAGTTGACTGGAAGCCATTCGATCGATCAAGTCCAATGCCGTCTGGTCGACCACTTGCCCGACCCGCTGCTGGTAAGCGGCTTTCAATTGGTCGGGGGTCGCCGCCGTGTTGTTGGTGGTGAGGCCCGTCATGTCCGTGCCGAACATGACATAGGAATAGAGGATATTCTTGGAGGCATCCGCTCCATAGGAGGCCGGAGCGCAATTGGGGTCGGAGCTGAGTTTAAAATCAATGTTTCCAAAAGTACCATCAAAATCCACCCGGACATTCAAATTCGTCTGCCGCACTCCCCCGGCCGTGAGCACATTCACGTTGGGAAATACGTCCGTGGCATAACCGTCCATTTGCGGCGGCTGGACCCGCGTCATTGTAATGCTGGATTCCTGCATCTGGAACTCGTGTCCCAAGTAACGCAGCCAGCCATATTTGGAACCCGCGCTTCCTTCGCACTTGATGCCCCCTTTATCCGTTCCACGGTCGATATCCCTCCCAAAAATGTGAATTTTATCGCCCGGATCCACTTTTAGTTCAAGATATTGGGTATTGAAGTCGTTGGAATACCATGTGTTCTTCCCGGAAACCAGGTAAAGGTCAAAATTGACGCCCGCCAGTTCCCGGTATTCGATCTTTTGACCGTGTTCGTCGAGCTGTTCCTCGGGCGGGAAGGTGTAGTGGCCCGTGTCCAAAAGCGCCGTGCCCTTGACCGCAGGTGAGTCAATGGGGCCTTGGATGAGCAGGGGATCATTCGGCGTGGGGCCGTAAAAATAGACCTCGCCCCACTCCCCCTTGCGCATGATGTCGGGAATGCTTAACCACAAACCGTGGGTTCCGATGGTCTTTACCTGGAAATCCAGGTACTGGGGGATGAAATCCACCAATACCATTTTGCTGTCCTCCGCCGATTGGGAGGCAGAGTTGATGAAGACACGGCCCTGGCCAATTCGAGCGTTTAAATCCTGCACGACCAATCGGTTGTGCCGCACCTTGATGTGGCCGTTCAAGTCATCGATGGACTGGGCCACCATAGGGGGGACTAGTTGGCATTGGTCCAAATCCAAGTCCATCGTCACGTCGGGATCATCCAAGGTCCCGCCCAAATGGGCCGAGAAATCCATGTTGCCTGAGGCTTTCTTGGCCCACCCTGCCAGGAGGATCAGGCTAAAATCCCCCTTTTCCATTTTCGCGGTGACGTCCATTTCCTGGTTTCTCACCCTTTCTTTCGCCTCATCCGTCAAGGCCAGGGGGATTTGACCTCCGAGGGTGAAGGTAAAAACGCCCTCACGGCTCAAGGTAATGGGGTTTTCCGCGTCTCCCAGGTAAAGCGTGTCGTTGCTGGCCTTTACTTCCCCGTCCAGCAGGTCGAACTTCAAGTCCCCTACCTGGCCGTCTTGAACGGAAAGAGAACCCGTGAAGATCGGCGCGTCCACCGTGCCCTCAAACACCAAGTGGTAACTTCCCGTTCCACTCAGGGGAAAATCAGGCAATACCCACTTTCCGACATCCTGGATGGGAATGTTTTTCGAGTCGGATACCAGGCTGCAGGGCCCGTTCAAGTCCAGGGTCCCGTCCACGGAAAAAGAACTCGCGTCATTGAGCAGGCGCAGGTGGTTGAAAAGGAATTTTTGGCCCTGGGACAAATCCACCTGTCCCACCAATTGCGGCTTGGAATTGTCCAGTGGTTTAAGCTCCAATATTTTTTGGTGGACGCTTAAAGCTATGTCGAAAGGCTCCGGTGTCTTGGACTGGAGGTCGGTTTCAATCACGGAAAGGATGCCCTCGAAGGTGGGTCGGTTTTCCTTGTCCTCCAAGGCCAACCGCCCGGACAAATGGATCTGGCTGGTAAAGTGGATGAAAGCGATGGGCAGGTTCTGGGTGGAACCCGATAAGTCCAAAACCGCCACGCTGGGGTCTTGGGAGTCCAAGTAAGCGCTGCCCTGTTCAATGTCGATTTGGCCCTTGGGAAGGGTGATTTGATTGTCCTTTTCCATGGTGATTTTTCCGCCCGAATAGGCGAAGTGGAGTTTGGCCTCGGGGATGGCGTTGTTGTCGTATCTCAAATCTTCACCGGCCACCGTAAAATCCACCACCGGCGCAGCCAGGGAGCCGCTGACGGAGAGGTTTCCATTGACCTCACCGCCCACGTTGTGTTTTTCGGTGTCGATACCCAAAAGCGACAGGAGGTTGCGGAGTTTCTCATGCTCAACCGGCCCATTGACGCTGATCTGGCTCTCCGGGTCCCAAAAGGCCTGGGGCGAAGAAAGGGTTCCCGTCAGGCGATAGCTAGCCTCCTCCCGCGCCAAGGAAAAGTCGGAGGAAATTTTGGTTTTGTTCCCTTCCAAATGCAGTTCCGCGCGGTCGAAATCATACTTTTGGATGGAACCGTTCAGGACCGTGAAGGAACCCGCCATCGGCAGTTCGTCGAAAGTCCCTTTTTTCAGGTTCAATTCCCCCGAGATCACCCCTTTGACCTTCAAGGAGGGAGGCAGGAATTGCGTCAATTCCGGCACTTGGGCGAGCGTCGTGGGCTCGATTTTCAACATGGCCTGAATCGTCGGTGAAGCCGCCGATTCGTCCAAAACGGCCGAACCCGTGACCACGCCGGCCAGCGCCACCCGGCTTTTATAGACCAAGTCCGTGCAGGAGGTCGGCATAGAAAAATCGGCGAAGTGGTACTCCCTTCCCCCTGAGTCGGTAAGGGTGAAAGTTTTGGAGGTCAAAGTCCCAGTCCAATTTTTCCAGAAAGGATCGCCCGTGGTTTTGGCATCCAGTGAAAACTCGCCGGTAACGGTATCCCAGTGCCCAATCTGGAATTTTTCGGCGTTGAACCGGAGGTCCAGGTTCCCCGCGCCCGGGCGGGTGTCCCAGGAACCGTCAACCGCCAGGGAGTTCTCCCCCTGGGAAAGTTTCAGCTGTTTGACCAGCAGTTTTCCATCCACCATGTCCAGGGATGCCTGGACCTTGTCGGCGTACCAATCCCCCACTTTCAGGGATTCCACCACGATGTCATCCCCCTCCAAGATGGGGTTCGCGGCCGTGCCCCCTAGGTGCAAATGGCCAGTCACCGATCCCTCGAAAGGCTGGGGCGGGTTGTTCCACTGGCTGATTTCAGCCACGAGCTGGATGGGGAATTCCTCGGCGGCCATCTTCAGGTCGTTGGCGGAATCCGGCTTCAGGCCCAGGGTTCCTTGTGCCGAAAAAATATCCCCAATGATCAGTTTCTCAAACTGAAGTTGTCCCGGTTTCCACGCCAAGGAGAGGGCCAAGGGCTGGGGTTCCATACCTTGGACCAAAACTTGGTCGGAGGAAAGCCGAACCGAAGCGGTGGGCTCCGCCTTGGTCCCGCCCACTAGAAGGTCCAAGTCGACGAGCCCGGAAAGATCCGGGAACTGATCGTTGAAAATCGGCAGGTTTTCCAGTGGAATCGCCCGGCCTTTCACCTCGATTTGAATAGACTTATCCCCTGTCTTGGGCCAAGTTCCACGGCCGGTCAATTTCAGGGTCTTTTTCCCGGAAATAGCCAGGAATTTTTCCATCTTCCAATCGTCCGCTTCCTCCGTGAAAACCGCTTCCAGCCTGGATTTGTCGTTGAGGGTGGCCGATATCTGGAGTTTTTGGTCGGACAGCTGGATACTGTTGTGGATGCTGTATTGAACCACCGAATTGCGGAGGACTCGGGTCAGGTCCATGTCGCCGCTGGCGGAGACGATGGGATGGGACGGGGTCCCGCCGAGGTGGACTTCCTGGCTGATGCGCCCGCTGGCTCCTGAAACTCCCAGGGTCGATGCAACTTTCATGGCTTCCACGTCCTTCAAATTCACAGTGAGCGAAACCGGCGCGTCGGGCTGGCCCGTCAAGGCCATGAAACCGTTGGCGG
The DNA here is from genome assembly GCA_030038835.1 of candidate division FCPU426 bacterium. Lineage (GTDB taxonomy): Bacteria > Oederibacteriota > Muellerivitia > Muellerivitales > Muellerivitaceae > JAJPJW01. The sequence continues at coordinate 10,044 of JASHQZ010000324.1, read as the reverse complement.
ACAGACTGCCATCGTAAAGCTTGCCATCGGCTTGCTCCAGTCGGACGGTACCGTTTTCATAACCCGCTTTCAAGGTCACGGCGTCCATCTGCCAATCCCCGACGTTGGAAGGCCCCAGTTGGGCGGTCCCTTCCACAATGGGGTCGGAAAAAGTGCCGGTGACGGACAGCTCCGCGGTTCCCTGGCCCCCGGTTTTCAAACTTTTTATTTTCAGGATATCAGTGAAAACGCTGTCCAGGAAAAGCTGGTCGGTGGAGGTGCGCACCTGGAGGGGTCTTCCGTCGAAGGGGAGCGAACCTGACGCCTTCCAAACCGTGTCCCCCACGTGGAACTGGACCTCTTCCGGCACATTGATGCCCGTGGGCCGGAGGAAGGCCCTGCCGGTGATTTGGGAAAAAGTGATCCCCACCGGGTCGGGTGAACGGAGGGAGGCCCCATGGACATCGGCCTTGGCATCGTACCAGGGGGAACGTCCTAGTTGGAACACGAAGGGCGACTCCCCGTCGATGGTGCCCGCCGAGAGGTCCCATCCCGTGGTTTCCAGCAAGGCGGGCCCGGAGGAAGCCAGCGGCCATTGGGTGAGCCGGACCACGCCCCGCACCTTCACGTTCTCAAGGCGCAGGCTTCCGTTGAATTGAAGGATGCCCTGGCTGTTTTCCTCGGGAGAATGGGCCAAAAGCGACAGCCCCCAAACCGTTCCGTTGCCTATGGCGTCGAAGTTGAGGAGCTTGAGGATGGGGCGGGGCGACTTGCCAGCCTGGATGGAAAAAGCCCCCTCCCGGACCGAAACCTTTTGGACGGGGAAAACCGGGATGGGAATGGCAGGGAGGGCGGCGGGGTTCGGGGCCGGGCCGGAAACGGCAGCGGCCGGCGGCTCCATTTTCACCAAAGTAATTTGGGGGCGGATGAACGAAAGGCTGTCCAGGCAGTCTTCCAGGGGCTTGCGGTGGAACAGCAGGTTGAAAAGCTCGATGTTCACCGAAACCCGGTCCACGGCCAGGCGGGACTCCCAGGGCGAACCCGGGATGGTGAGGTCGACCCGGTCCAAGACCACATTGCCGGTCAAACCCGCGCGGACCGACCGGATCACCACCGGTCCATGAACGGCCTCTGCCAGCTTTCGTTCAATGAGGGGCTTGAGTTGGGTGTCCACCACCTCGTACTGAAAAAAAAAGTAAGCCCCTGCCAGGATCGAAAGCCCTGCCATCAGCCACCAGGGCCATCGGCGCTCGCGCGGGCCCCCGGAGGCTCCCTCCGTGGACTTCGGGCGCATGGGCCACCCTCTCAAACGGTCGCGGCGGACGCGGGTTTGGCTTCACCGGAAACAAAATCGAGCTTGTCCCCGGCCGATTTCAGCAAAAGGTTGTCGCCTTCCTTGATGTTGCCGCGTAAGAGTTCCTCCGCCAGGGCATCCTCCACGTATTTTTGGATGGTTCGTTTCATCTGCCGGGCGCCATAAATCTTATCGTAGCCACGCTCGATGAGGAAATCGCGGGCCGAAGCATCCAGTGTGAGGGTGATCTTTTTGTCGCTCAGCCGTTTCTGCACGTCCTCCAACTGGATGCCCACGATCTTCTCGATGTGGTTGTGATCCAGGGGGTGGAAGATGATGATGTCGTCCACCCGGTTGAGGAATTCGGGATTGAAGGCTTTTTTGAGTTCCGCTTGGATTTTGCTCTTCATGCTGCTAAAGGGAACGTCCGGGCCCTCGGGATGAAAACCCAGGCTTTTTTCCACGCCGATTTCCCGCGCGCCCAGGTTGCTGGTCATGATGACCACCGTGTTGCGGAAGTCCACCACCCGCCCCAGTGAGTCCGTCAGGCGGCCGTCCTCCAGGATCTGCAGCATGATGTTGAATATCTCGGGGTGGGCTTTCTCAATCTCGTCGAAGAGCACCACGCTGTAGGGCTTGCGCCGGACCTTCTCGGTGAGCTGTCCGCCCTCGTCATGGCCCACGTAGCCCGGAGGCGCCCCGGCCAGCCGCGACACGTTGAATTTTTCCATGTACTCGCTCATATCGAAGCGGATCAGGGCGTCCTCGTCGTCGAAGAGGAACTGGGCCAAGGCACGGGCCAACTCCGTCTTGCCCACGCCCGTGGGGCCCATGAACATGAAGCTTCCAATGGGCTTCTTGGGGTTTCCGATGCCCGCGCGGCTGCGACGGATGGCCTTTGAGATGGACTCAATGGCCTCGTCCTGCCCCACCACGCGCTTGTGGAGTTCCTCCTCCATTTTGAGGAGCTTTTCGCTTTCCTTCTCCCCCAGCTTGATCATGGGAATGCCCGTCCATTTGGAGGCCACGTAGGCGATATCCTCCCAGGTCACGACCGCCTCTTCCTTGGACTTCATGTTTTCCCATTTCTCTTTTTCTTCCTGCAGCTTCTGGCGCATTTTTTTCATCTTGTCCCGGAGGTCGGCGGCGCGCTCGAACTCCTGGGTCTTGATGGCTTCTTCCTTTTCTTGCTTCACCTTTTCAACTTCCTTTTCCAGATTGCGGATTTCCGGCGGCATGGTGGTGATGCGGAGCCGCGTGCGGCTTCCGGCCTCGTCGATGAGGTCGATGGCCTTGTCCGGCAGGAACCGACCGGAGATATAGCGGTGGGAAAGCTGGGCCGCGGCCACGATGGCGTCGTCCGTGATGCGCACCCGGTGGTGCGCCTCGTAGCGGTCCCTTAGGCCCTTGATGATCTGGATGGTCTCATCCACCGATGGTTCGTCCACCATGATCATCTGGAAACGGCGCTCCAGGGCGCCGTCCTTCTCGATGTACTTGCGGTACTCGTTGAGGGTGGTGGCGCCGATGCACTGCAGTTCCCCCCGCGCCAGGGCCGGCTTCAACATGTTGGAGGCGTCGATGGCGCCTTCCGCCGCGCCCGCGCCCACGAGGGTGTGAAGTTCGTCCACGAAGAGGATAATCTTGCCCGATTGACGGATTTCGTTGATGACGGCCTTCAGCCTTTCCTCGAACTCGCCGCGGTACTTAGTTCCCGCCACCAGGGCGGCCAGGTCCAGGGTCACGATACGCTTGTCCAGGAGCAGTTCGGGAACGTTTCCTTCCTTAATGCGCTGGGCTAACCCCTCGGCGATGGCGGTTTTGCCCACGCCCGGTTCGCCGATCAATACGGGGTTATTCTTGGTGCGGCGGGAAAGGATTTGGATGACCCGCTCGATCTCGTCTTCGCGACCGATAACCGGGTCCAGCTTACCGTCCTTGGCCATCTGGGTCAGGTCCCGGCCGAAGGTGTCCAAAGCCGGAGTCTTGGACTTTTTGACCTGTTTGGAAAATTTCGGGAAGGTTCCGCCCAGGAGGTTGATGACCATATCGCGGGATTTCTCGTAGGTAACACCCAAGTTTTCCAAGGCCCGGGCCGCGACGCCCTCCCCTTCCTGGATGAGCCCCAAAAGCAGGTGCTCGGTACCGATGTAGTTGTGCCCAAGCTTTTGAGATTCCTCCGCGGCCAATTCAAGCACTTTCTTGGCCGAGGGCGTAAATTGTGGGTCGCCAATGGTTAAAGTATCCGAGGACGGCGTCGTGAGGTTTTCCACTTCAATGCGCACCGATTCCAAATCCACCCCGAGGGATTCCAGGACGGCCACCGCCACCCCGCCGCCTTCCCTAATAAGCCCCAGTAAAAGATGTTCGGTTCCAATAAAATTGTGGTTCAACCGGCGAGCCTCTTCCTTGGCCAGCGGGTTAATAACTTTTTTAGCGCGTTCGGTAAAGCGTTCGAACATGAGTTTCTCCTTAAAATCCCGGCTTCCAGGGCTATTTCAACTGAATCAGCACCATAAATCAATGATTTCAGTCATTTTAGCGGTTGAGGGAAACGAAGAGCTTCTCTTTTGAGAGGATTACCGTCAGCGGCCTGGCGTTTTTAAACAGCCTCGGCGGACTTCAGGTGCATTCCCAAGATCCGGGCTCTTTCCATAGTTTCCTGCTCCGGATTCAGCTCACGAGCGGCGATCTTCGCCAAGTGGGCCGGCTGTATTAAGATGAGAAGACTGTTGAGTTTTGGCAAGTCGATCCCGCTTAAAATCTTCTGTTCCACCCCCACACGCAGGGCCGAAAGGCCGTCTAGGGCCTCCTGGAGGGTGATGATCTTGGCGTAGCGAAGGGTGCCCAGGGCACGGCAAATCCGGTCCTGGAGCTTGAAGCCTTCCTGTTGGAAAATCGCCTTCTGGGTCTGAAGCTCCACCTCCAACAGTTGTCGGGCTGTGCGGTCCACGTGGTCCACGATATCCGCGCCTCTTTTCCCCATAGAGGATTGGTTGGAAATCTGGAAAAACGCGCTGGCCACCTGGGTGGTTTCGCCCTGCAATCCCCGAACCGTCAGACCCACTTGGGTCACCCCTTGGAACACCTGGGCCGCTCGATTGGTGTAAACCAGTGCCGGAAGGTGAAGCATGACGCTGGCCCGAAGCGCCATTCCCAGGTTGGTGGGGCAAGCGGTTAGGTAACCCAGCCTGGGGTCTTTCGCGTAGTGGATCTTCTCGCCCAGGGCCTGGTCCATGCGGGTCAGATAACGGAAGGCTTCCCTTAAATTAAGCCCGGAGCGGAAGATCTGGAACCGCAAATGGTCTTCCTCGTTGATCAACAGGCTCAGGCCATCGTGCGGGTCGTAGACCACGGCTCGCTCCCCCAAGCTGGCCGCGTGCTCGGCCGAGATCACCTGGTGCTCGGTCAACAACTGACGGTCAAGGGATGAGATTTCATTGAGCCGGACGAACTTCAGGCTTCCCGTCCCGGGCAGGTTGGAAATAGCCGATTTGACTTCCTCCACCACCTTGTGCTGCTCTATCGTGTTGGCGTGGTGGGGAAACTTTTCCCCCTCCAAATTGCGTGCCAACCGCAGGCGGCTGGATACCACCACTTCGCAGGATGGCCCGGATTTCAAGTACCAGTCGTCGGTGGAAGTTAAAAGCTCTTCAAAGGCCATTTAAGAGTTCTCCAATTTTTTAATCACATCCCTCAACCGCGCCGCTTCCTCGTACTTTTCCGTTTTAACAGCCTCTTCAATCTTTTTCCGCAATTCCTTTACGCTCGGTTTCTCCGGGCTTATCGACGTTCCCTTTTCGCTTTCAACCTTTTCCTCTTTTTCACCGGCATCCTCCACATGCCGAACATTTCCATGGATTCTTGTAATGAGAGGATCCAACATGCCCTTAAAGGACTCATAACATTTGGTGCATCCCAATCGCCCGTTTTGACGGAAAGTGGATAGCTGGTAGCCACAGTAGGGACATTGGGCCTGTGGGTCCACGGCCACGGACCCGGCCCGGCCGGAGTTCACCTCCGTGATGGCGCCCTCGTTCCAATTCATGAAGCTGTTGAGAAAATCCGAAAGCGCCGCGAAGGGGTTGAAGGCCAGCGGGTTCAACCCGCCATAAGCCTGGCTTTGTTCCTGGGCGCAAACTTCGCACAAGTGGGCCTGGGTGGTTTCGTTGCCCACCGTCTGGGAGAAAAAAACCGTCGCTGGCCGTTGTCCACATCTTTGGCAAAGCATCGGACACTCCGTGAAAATCAAGTTCGCTTTTTGGTTACTTGCCCTTCATCAAGGGTAAGGATATGATCCGCGCGTTTGGCCAGGGGCTCATAGTGGGTCACCACGATCAAGGTCCTTCCTTCTTTCTGGCACAGCTCCCACAAAACATCATGGATGCCCTCGGCCGTTTTGGCGTCTAAATTGCCCGTGGGCTCATCAGCCAGGATGATTTCCGGCTCGTTCATTAGAGCCCTAGCCACCGCGACCCTTTGTTGTTCCCCGCCCGATAATTCTCCGGGTTTATGGACCATCCGATCCTTGAGGCCCACGTGATAAAGAAGGGCTGCGGCCCTGGCTTCACAAACATCGTATTCCCTTCGGGCCACTTGGCCCGGCAGAATCACATTTTCCAATGCGGTTAATTCCGGCATCAAGTAGTGGAATTGGAAAACAAACCCAAACAGCTTATTTCGCCATTGGGCCAGTTGTTCTCCGGGCATGTCGTAAAGCGACTTTCCCTTGCAATAAACCTTTCCTTCCGAAGGGCTGCTCAAGCCCCCCAAAAGGGTCAAAAGCGTGCTTTTTCCGGAGCCGGAGGGCCCCAGGATGACCGTAATATCTCCGGCATCCAGGGTAAAACTGACGTCCCTCAATGCGCGGACGTCTTCCCCGTCCATGTGGTAGGTTTTGGTGACCTTATCGACTTTAAGAATTTCCAATTTTCACCTCAGCCGAATCGTATCGCATCAACCGGTTCTAATTTGGCCGCCTGTCGGGCGGGATAAAGGGTCGCCAGGAAGCAAAGCGCTACGGACATTGAGGGAATAATGAAATAACAAATTCTCGGGTCCACCTTCACGGGTAACCGGTCGATGTAATAGACCATTCCCCCGCCCGGCATAGGAATGGGCACTTTCGCGATGATCTCGCAAAGGATAAATCCGACCAAGAGGCCAAACAAAATTCCGGCAATTCCAATCACCATTCCCTCGAAAATAAAAATCATGGTGATGCTCTTATTCGTGCCTCCCATGGCCTTCAAGATGCCGATTTCCTTTGTCTTCTCGATCACCATCATGGTGAGGGGATTGATGATATTCAGGGCCGCTACCAAAACGATAAGCGAAAGGATGATGCCCATAACCCATTTCTCCGTCTGCAGGGCCACGAAAAGATTTCGGTTCATCTGAAGCCAATCTTGGACGAAATACTTGCCGCCGAATTTCTCCCTTATGGCCTTGGCCACCCCTGGGGCCCGGTCCACATCGTCCACCTTGACCGCCACCCCGGTGGCCGTATCCCCCAGCTCGTACATCTTCTGGGCCATGGAAAGGGTGACGTAACTGTAAGCCGAATCGTAATCGTACATTCCGGTGGAAAGAATCCCCACCACCTCGAATTTCATGCTTCGGGGCATCATGCCAAGGGGCGTGGGTTGGAGGATGGGCAGGAACAGGATCAAATCGTCCCCGGCACTTACCTGAAGCCTGCGGGCAAGCTCGGAGCCCAAGAAGATTCTTTCTTCCCGGCCAGTCCCCGCCGTGGTGGGAGGCTTTAATGCGTTGGATTTCACATCCCAGAGGTATTTGTTCAAATCGGCGATGGCTTGTGGCGCGTCCGGGTCAATGCCCCAAACCATGACGCCAAGGGACCTCTCCCGTGACCGGGCCAGCACCTGGCCTTCCACATAGGGTCCTGCCGCCTTTACGTGGTCCATCTTACGGATAAGGTCGGCGACTTGGTTATAATCCGAAATGGGGTGATTCTCGAAGCCGGAAACAATGATGTGGGCGTTCAACCCAACGATTTTGGACTTCAAGTCCTCGTCAAAACCGTTCATGACAGACAAGACGACGTTCAGAGCCGCGACGCCAATGGCCACCCCGAAAACGGAAAGCCACGTCAGCACCGAAATGGCGCTACGCTTGCGTTTGGAGCGCAAGTAACGCAAGCCCAGGAAAATTTCGAAGGGGTAATTCATGGCCTATTCGAAAATCATCTTTTCTTCGTCGTCACGGGTACGCATGAGTGGGAACAAGATGACATCGCGGATGGATGGGCTATTGGTGAGAAGCATCAAGAGTCGGTCGATGCCGATGCCCACGCCACCCGCCGGGGGCATTCCGTAGGATAAGGCCAAAATGAAATCCTCATCCAAATACATGCCTTCCTCATCGCCTGCTTTGCGCAGTTCCACCTGTTTCTCGAAACGGCGACGTTGGTCGATCGGATCATTTAATTCCGAAAAACCATTGGCGATTTCCCGGCCCAATACGAAGAGTTCAAATCTTTCGGTCAAGCCGGGGTCGTCCGCCTTCGATTTGGCCAAAGGAGAAACCTCCACTGGGAAATCGGTAATGAAGGTGGGTTGAATCAGTTTGGATTCCACCAGTTCCCCGAAAAGGAGGTAAGCCAATTCCGCTTTGGAAAGTGAGTCCACGTGTTTGACTTGAAGCGACGTAGTCTTCAGCCTTTTTTTCAGGTCGTCGACTGAAACCTCACCATATTCAATACCGCCGATTTCCTCCAATGCCTGTAAAAGAGGAAGCCTTTTGAATGGCGGGGTAAAATCCACTTCGATCTCACCCACTTGGATTTTCGTACCCTGTCCGGCGGCCTTGGCGGCCTCGGATAAAAGCTGTTCGGTCAAAGCCATCACGGTTTCATTGTTGCCATAGGCGTGGTAAGCCTCCAGCATGGTGAATTCAGGATTATGCTTGACGCTGATGCCTTCGTTACGGAAATTGCGGTTAATTTCGTAAACCCTTTCGAACCCGCCCACCAGAAGCCGCTTTAAATAAAGTTCCGGGGCCACTCGCAGGAAAAGGTCCATGTCCAGGGCGTTGTGATGGGTGATAAAAGGCTTGGCAGTCGCGCCTCCTGGGATGGGATGCATCATGGGGGTTTCCACTTCCAGGAAACCGCGGCTGTCCAGGTATTGGCGGATAGCCGCCACTACGCGAGAGCGGGTTTCAAAGGTCTTGCGTACATCCTCGTTCACAATCAAATCCACGTAGCGATTGCGGTAGCGGGCTTCCACGTCGGTCAAGCCGTGCCACTTTTCCGGCAAGGGATGGAGGGATTTACAAAGAACCTCGAAAGAGTGAACGTGGATGCTCACTTCCCCCGTCTTGGTCTTAAATGGAAAGCCCTTGATCCCGATAATGTCGCCCAGGTCCAACAACTTGAAAATTTCATGGTTCTTGTCGCCGACCGAATCTTTGCGGATGTAAACCTGGATCCGCCCCTTGGCGTCCTGGATATGGGCGAAACAGCTCTTTCCCATATCTCGGATGGTTATGAGGCGCCCCGCCATGGAGACTTTTTCGTCTTCCCTATGCTCACCCGCCTGTAGGGCCTGATATTTTTCCAGGACTTCCTTGGAATGGTGGGTGATCTCGAAAGCTGCCGAAGGATATGGATTGACGCTCTTTTTCTTGAGGGCCTTCAGCTTTTCGAGCCGGACTTTGAGGAATTCGTTCTGTTCAGACATCAGGTTCCCATTTCCAAAAATGAGATTTTAGTATAGCAAACAAGAAATGAAGTAATTTCACCCTAATCAACTAACTTTGCCTTCAGAGCCGCTTCAATAAACGGATCCAAGTCCCCATCCATGACGTCGTTGATTTGGGCGGTTTCCACTTCAGTGCGATGGTCCTTGACCATCTGGTAGGGCTGGAACACGTAAGACCGAATCTGGCTTCCCCACTCGATCTTCTTCTTGGCCCCTGCCACCTTGGCCATCTCCTCGTCGTGCAGGTCCTGGTAGTACTGGAAAAGACGGGCCTTGAGCATTTTCATGGCCTGGTCGCGGTTTTGAAGCTGGGAACGCTGGGTTTGGCAGGCCACAATGATGCCCGTGGGGATGTGGGTCAGGCGGACCGCGGTTTCCACCTTGTTGACATTCTGACCGCCCTTGCCGCCGGACCGGAAGGTATCCAGTTTGATGTCCTCGGGGCGGATTTCAAACTCCACGTCCTCCACCTCGGGCATGACGTCCACGGAGGAAAACGAGGTATGGCGGCGTTTGTTGGCGTCAAAGGGGGAGATGCGCACCAAGCGGTGCACGCCCTTTTCTACCTTGAGAAACCCGTAGGCCCAGGGGCCTTTGACCAAAAGAGAGACAGACTTGATGCCCGCTTCTTCGGCCGGCTGATAGTCCAGCGTTTCCACTTCATAGCCCTTGGATTCCATCCAGCGCAGGTACATGCGAAGGAGCATGGAGGCCCAGTCCTGGCTTTCGGTACCCCCCGCGCCAGGGTGGATGGAAACGTAGGCGTTGTTATAGTCATATTTGCCCGTGAAATTGCGCTTGAGCTCGAAGTTGCGGAAATCCAGCTCGAACTTCTTATAACTTTGTTCCATCTCGTGGACGAGACCGGAATCGTGCTGTTCCCTGGTCAACTCGTGGTAGGTGAGCAGATCGTGGTATTGTTTCTCGAAATCCTGTACCAGGGCCAGGGTGTCTTTCAACCGGGCAAGTTGGGAAGTTACTTCCTGTGCGGCTTTCGGATTATCCCAAAAGTTGGGCTGGGTGGTCTGCTCTTCGAGGCGCTCTATG
>JASHQZ010000323.1 GCA_030038835.1 candidate division FCPU426 bacterium | reverse complement strand
TTCCTCAGGAAATGTATACGTAGCGGATGACAATAACTATCGAATTGAAAAATTTGATTCCAACGGGAACTACCTGACCCAATGGCAAGATAAAGGTGAAGGCGTAAAGGATATATATTGCGGACCTTATTCAGTGGCGGTGGATTCCTTGGGGAATGTTTACACAACAAATAGCTGTAGCGACCAGGTGGAGAAATTCGATTACCAGGGGAATTCCCTAACCCAATGGGGAAGTGAAGGCTCGGGCAATGGACAATTTACTCGCCCTCAGGGGATAGCAGTGGATTCCTCGGACAATGTGTATGTAGCGGACTCCCTCAACAACCGAGTGGAAAAGTTCAATTCCAACGGGAATTACCTGACCCAATGGGGAAGCAAGGGCTCGGGCAACGGGCAATTTAGTGTTCCCCAGGGAATAGCCGTGAATTCCTCAAGCAATGTGTACGTGACGGATTCGGGTAACAACCGCGTGGAAAAGTTCAATTCCAATGGGAATTACCTGGCCCAATGGGGAAGCGGCGGTACGGGCAGCGGGCAATTTAGTGATCCTCAAGGAGTCGCGGTGGATCCATGGGGAAATGTTTACGTTGATGATACAGGCAACAACCGCGTGGAAAAGTTCAATTCCAACGGGAATTACCTGGCCCAATGGGGCAGCCAAGGATCGGCCTCTGAACAATTCAATGATCCACGGGGATTGGCCTCAGATTCCTCAGATGATTTGTACGTTGCGGATACAGGCAACAACCGGATTCAAAAAATCACCCTTCCCCCCATTTTCAACGGGTTAAACCCGGGCAACCTGGCGATTTATCCCAACCCCGTACAGGGCGGCGAGAACCTCCAATTCGCTTTCGTACTGAACGCTTCTGTGGGTTTTTCCGTCGCCGTGAAAGACGAAACAGGCAATGAGGTCATGCAATACCAAGGGCAGGGAGAATCGGGCGAGAACCTTTTGCTATGGAACGGCGTTCCCACAACGGCGGGCTATTCGATGAGTTACGGCTCCTACTACGCGATATTCAACTCGGGGAGTTCAGCATCAACGGTTGGGTTTGCCTATTCCCCTTAAGATTCCTTGATGTAAATTTAGCTACAAATCCCAGAAAGAGCCTGGAGGTTATGTTGCCGTCTCTTAAAAATCCAGGAACAAAATTGAAATGAAAAAACATACCAGCTTTTTGTTGGGCTGGCTGTTGGCTTCCGCTCCCCCCCTGATGGCGGGCCCGGCGGCGTACTTGGATTTCGATCCCGGCACCCGGCCTGCGGGAATGGGCTCCGCTTTCACAGCCGTGGCCGACGACGCCAACGCGCCCTTGTTCAACCCGGCGGGTTTGGCCCTGATGGGCTTGAACTTGACGGAAGCGACCGTTTCGGCGGGTTTCCTGCCCCTGGACCGATTCAATGATTTTTTAAGCTTCTGTCAACAAATACCACCCTACGATTACTTGGGTTTTTACGTCAACCATTACCAGGCGGACGGCTTGCCGGGGTTTAACACCACCGGGCTTCCAGCCCCAGCCGCCAGCGACTTGAACCTGGCCTTTGGAAGCGGCTATGCGCGCGATTTCGGCTACCATTTCAAGCTTGGGGTTGGCACCAGCTTTATTTACGAAAACCTGGCGGGCGTTAACGCCAGGGGCTTTGGGGGCCTCGATCTCGGCCTTCTTTACGTCCCCTCGGTCATGGAGGACCTAACGCTGGGGGCCTCCGCGCTCCACTTGGGCGGTTTTTTAAGCTGGGTTGGAGGCCCGACCGAGTTGGTGGCCGGTGATTACCGGGTGGGAATCAGCGATCGGTTCTTCGAAAAAATCCTGTTTTTAAGCTACGACATGGAATGGCAGGGAAGCGTGGCTTTCATCCTCCTCCAGCACTTCGGCGTCGAAGTTGTCCCCTGGAGTTTCATGGCCTTACGTGCTGGGCTGGACAATTGGAACCCGACCCTGGGGGCCACGACGAAATTCCTGAACTACGGCCTGGATTATACTTATGAGTTTAACCCCGACGGCTTTGGCGATATCCAAAGGATCAGCGCCGAACTTTTCTTCTGATGAAGAAATCGAAAACCAGATTTTTTCAAAAGGCAAAAATGAAAAACAAACTTATCCATATTTTTCTCCTGATCCTCGGATCGAGCGTGTTTTTTCCGCTTTCAAAAGCCGATGCCGGATCTGTGGATGTCACCCCGGCCGTTTCTACACCGAACGCGGCCCAGGTCGGTATTCCCATGCCGGCGGCCCAACCGGCGGATTCCGCAAAGGCCAGGCGAGCCCAGGAGTTTTTTGACCTGGGAAACGCCTGCGCGGCCAGGAGCCTTGTCGATAAGGCGTATGAATATTGGGCCCTCGCCCGGGATCTGGACCCCGCCGTAGGCGCCAAAAACGGGGAAAGAACTTTTCCACCGGAACCGGAGTTCATTCCCCCCGAGTTCAAACCCAATCACGACCGCCCCTACAACCGCATGGTTAAAGTTCTTTATGACCAGGCGGTGGAGAGTTACGCGAATGGCGACACCCTTGATACGGCCAGCTATTTGAGGGAAGCCGAAAAAATCGACCCGGTCCAACCGCAAGTCCAGGATTTCCTGGAAAAAATCCAGGGGCCGCCGGAAACCCCGGTAGACCCCTTGGAAAAAATAAAGGAAGCCGTGAAAAACGGAAAAAACGAGGAGGCCCTCGCCGAGTTGGAGGATTACCTGGACGCCCATCCGGACGACGAGGAAGCTCTGGAACTAAAGGATGAAATCGAAAACGCGCTTCCCCACCCTAAAAGCAAAAAACATGCGGCCGGCAAGGAAAAGGCCTCCTTTCAAAAAACACCCATCCCCCAGGACGACCAGGTCACCCAGGCCCAAGCCGATCAGGCTTATAACTTGGGCCTAGACAGCTACCGCCAGGGCAATTACGTAGCGGCCAAGAAATTCTGGGAGGAAACCCTCCAGATTGAACCCATCCACCTCCAGGCCCGCCACAATTTAGACCGTTTATTAGAAGAGCATCCCGAATTAAAATAGCTTGAAGGATTCAGGCTTTGGCGATCCCGCAGGTCAAACCCAAAAATAAAATCCTTCCTTAGAAAATTTCTAAAAAACCTCTTTAGCTACGGATTCATGGGATAAAATTCATGGGATAAATGGGATTAGTCTTGGCTTTTATCTCATGAATCCCATGCATCTGTGGCCAAATGATTTTAGTTGCTCCGCCTTTGCGTTTAGGTACACCAAGCACATAGTTTCGTATTTTTAATCGCTTCCTTTTTCCCATTTTCCGTAACGTTTTAAGCCCTTGGGACGTCTAATTCCATACAGAGCGAGGTGACCTATGAAAAAAACGACGCGCAGTGCTTTGTTTTCCCTTTTGTTTTTAGCAGCCCCGGCGGTCCTCTTGGCCCAAGATGCCCAGGACTACCGCCAAATGGGCGAGGCCGTGGCCCAACAGGGCCTTTACGCCAAGGCCGTGCAATATTACCAACAAGCGGTGGCGGCCGACCCTAATGACTGGCAGTCCTACCAGGACATGGGCGACGCCTACATGAAAATGAACGACAGCGCCGAGGCCTTGGGCGCCTACCAAAAGAGCCTCCAGATCAACCCCAATAACAGCGCGTCCCAGGCCCAGGTGAACAGCCTGACCGCCTCGGGCGTGCAAGCCCAGGCGCCGGCCCCGGCCGCCGCGGCTCCACCTTCCGGTCCGGCCGCTTCTTCCCCTTCCAACCCTCCCGGAGGCCAATTCAATGAAAGCCAGCCCATGGAGCAGGACCAGGATCAAACCATCGTCATTAGGCGCCGGCACCGCCGCCCCGAACCCGTGGTCAATTACAACGACAACCTGGCGCCCATGGACCATGCCAAGATGTGGTTCAAGTGGGACTTCGGTTACAACTATTCCCTCCAAGAGGACCTGATCAACAGCGCCAACACCACCAACACCGAAGCCCAGAACGGCACGCTCTTTGACAACTTCACCAACGCCAATGCCACCATGTCCAACAGCGGTTTTTCAACCGGCGGGGAGATGGGCTTCCTAGTCAACCCCAACTTTGGCATTGCCATTGGAGCGCGTTACATCCAGGGCGGCACCTACTCACTGAGTGCGTTCGATACGAATCAGTACAATGGCTATCCCGAGGATTTTGAAAACGCCAGCTTCACGCCCGAAGTCGTGCCCATCACCTTGGACCTCTACCTCTTTATGCCGGACCATGACGGCCGCTTCTTTATCTCAGCGGGCGCCGGATATTATTGGGGCGTAGTTAACGTCAACGAGAACTACAGTCTTCAAAATCTCAATAATAGCTCCAGCGCCCAGGACAACCCTGCG
>JASHQZ010000322.1 GCA_030038835.1 candidate division FCPU426 bacterium | reverse complement strand
AAACCGATGCACGACTTGACCAAAGAGCTTGGGTGGGGGTGACTGAAGTTAATGTTGACCCTACTCGGACTGTACAAGGGAATTACATTTTCAGGATTACTCTTAAAAACACGGGAAAAACTCCGGCCTTGGATGTTTGCACTTATAGCATGTTCAAAAAAGAAGATCTAAAAAACATCCCTGATAAAGACCCCGATCCTAATTCCGATGCCGATAAAGGCGTTCTCCAGCCCGGCGGCGTTTTTCATGTCCCTTATGAATGCTCCCCCGAAATCGTTCGAAAAATTGCAAGTCGTCAAAGGTTTTATTGGTATGGAACAACTTATTACAAAGACATTTGGAAGTCGGACCATTGGACCCAATTCTGTATTTACCCGATAAAAGGAAAAGATTGGACATTCAGCATGAGCCCGAACGGAAAACATAATCAAACCGACGATGGAAACCCTAAGAATTAAAGACTTCATTCATCCCCCTTTTCAGGGGAATTACATAGTTAGGGAGTTAATTATATAATTCCCACTCTTAAAAAGAATACGCTTGTATACTTTTGGTGATTATATTTAAACTAGATGAATGAATCACATCATCGCCCATATCGACATGAACTCCTTCTTCGTGTCCTGCGAAAGGCTTTTGGACCCTTCTTTGAACGGCAAGCCGGTCATCGTGGGAGGGCACAAGGGGGACCGGGGGGTTGTGGCTTCGGCCTCCTATGAGGCCCGCAAGTACGGCATCAAGAGCGGCATGCCGCTTTTAACCGCCGAGAGGCTCTGCTCCAAAGCGGTCTTCGTGCCGGGCCGGCACAAGCTTTACTCCAAATACTCCCGCAAGGTTTACGTGCTTCTTCGCCGCATCGCGCCCCTGGTGGAATACGCCTCCATCGACGAGTTCTACCTGGACTTCACCGGCTGCGAGGCCCTTTACGGCAACGACCCCTGGGCCATGGCCCGCAAGGTTCGGGATTCGGTTTTTGACCGCACGAAGCTCTCCTGCACGGTGGCCATCGCCTCCAACAAATACGCGGCGAAGATCGCGGGCAAGACCGTCAAGCCCGATCCCGCCACGCTGGGGAAGCGGGTGGGGGAAAACACCGGGGTCATCGTGGTGCCGGAGGGGGAGGAACAGAAGTTCCTGGCTCCCCTGCCCATCGAGCGCCTGCACGGCGCCGGGGAAAAGACCCAGCCCCGCCTGAAGGAAATGCGCATCCACCGCATCGGCGACATCCTGTCCATCCCATTGCCCAAGCTTCAAAAGGCCTTCGGCCCCTCGGCCGGGGAATGGCTCTACCAGGCGGCCCGGGGCATGGGGGACACGGAAGTCCACGCCTACCACGACGCCAAGAGCGTGGGTCATGAGACCACTTTTGAGAAAGACACGGATAACCTCCAGCAAATCCACCAGACCCTGGCCTGGCTCTCGGAAAAAGGCTGTTACCGCCTGAGGCGCACGGGCAAAAAAGCCCGAACCGTCACCCTCAAACTGCGCTACGACGATTTCCAAACCCTCACCCGCGCCAAGACCATTCCCGAAACCGACGACGACGCGGTGATCATGAGGACCGCCTATGAATTGTTCCGGGAATCCCACCTGCGCAAGCGCAAAATCCGGCTTTTGGGCGTATCCCTTTCCAGGTTCGAGAAGGGGGAGGAGCAAAACCAGTGGCTTTTTCCGGAAATGAGTTCCAAGAAAAAGGAAGCGCTTTTCAAGAGCGTGGACACCATCAAGCGCAAATATGGGTTCCACAAGCTGGAAAAGGCCTCTTCCCTGGACCCGAACGAAAAACACGACGCGGAAAGGGAAGGGCCGTCATCGTTTGAAAAACCAAAAATTAAATAAAGCGGTCTTTAAAAAATTCTTGTTAAATGATAAACATTAAACTTTTCGGATTTCCTTTGTGACGTTCCCGCCCGTTAAAATTATGGATCGGTGATATAATTTGTTCATGACCGGCATAAAAAAATTATTTATTTTAATTCCATTTCTTGGGGCTTGTCTCATTCCCTGGGCTTGCAATAGGCCTTATCCACTTACGCCTACACCTTTAGCAACCCCCACGGCTTCCCCGACGGTGAACCTTACACCGGTCTGCGGCACCCCCACTACGGTTTCCTCGCTCCTGGGTTCCTTAAGCATGTCCTCACCCGGCGTTTACGTTATTCAAAACGCAACCGAATGGAATAATTTCCTCAATCCCCCAGGTAAGTTTTCATTTGTCACTCCAGTTCCAACCGACACCCCCGCGCCCGGCGCCACGCCGACCCCGACGCCTGTGGTTACAACCCCAGTGAATTTTGCCGATCAAATGCTGATCTTGACGACAGTGGCCCAGGTCTGCAACAACACGACGCTCACTCTTTCAAGCGTTTGCGAAGGACCCACCCAGGTGACCGTGAACGTCGGTTCTTCCACCTGTACTTCCTGCCCAGCATGTTTTACGGTTTCAGCCTATACAGTGGTCACCAATGCGGTGGCCGTACCCCAATCCAGCCTGCCGGTTTCGGTGGCTTACACCTATTCCACCTACTAAATTCAGGTATCGAACAGGCTCTCGCGAAACAGAAAAAATTTTCCCCTTCCGTTTTTGCCGGTCGTTGGACTTTTTCTCCCTTTTCATTACCATGAGCGGGTAAAGGGGTATTCGAATGAAAGCCGACGAAACGGGCATCCTTCTCTGGGTGAAAAATTACCAAGCCTGCGTTGATTTTTATTCCAGGGTCCTGGAACTGAAGATACGGTTCCAGAAGTCCTACCTCACGACCTTCGATTTCGGGGATTCCTACCTGCTGGTGGAAAAGGAAGACCCCGCCCATGGACCCATCCAACGGGATGGGAGGCCGCCCTTCATCCTTCGCCTGAATGTCCCGGACGTCCAACAGGCGACCTGGCAGCTGCGCGCCAAGGACGTCGAAGTCGAGTTCAATTCCCACGATTGGGGCGATATCGGCCAATTCCATGACCCGGACGGGAATATCCTTCAATTCTGCAAATGGAAATAGCATCCCAATGCTTTCTTCCTTCCTCCGACGCGTGCCATGGGAAAAGTTTTTCCTCCTCTGGTTTTTGGCCGTCCTGATGGGCGCCAGCCTTTTATGGTTGCACTACGGATTCACCCCGAAGATATTAGGGCCGGTGGGGGCCCTGGCATTGGCCTCGGCCCTGGGGCTTTTATGGGGCACCACCCGGCCCCGGTGGCAGAAGGCCCATTGCGCCTGGTGCGGAAGCCGCGTCAAGGCGCATGCCACGAGGTTCGACCAAGTCCGGAAAAACTGGGTCATGGTCTATCGCTGCGGGAAGTGCGGGCAAGTGACTGAAAAGTTGAAAGCGTGAAACGGGTTCGACTCCCTTCGGCCGCTCACCGCATGGGTATAAAGATACGGAACTATGCACTTGGCGTCAGTTCGCAGTTGATTTGACGTCTATCCCCTCTCCCGCAATGGTTCGAAAGGCTCACCATTTGGGGCGAGGGTTTTTGGAAACTGACACCAAGTACATAGTTCCAAAGATCATAAAAGGAAAAGGCGGAAAGAATGGCCAAGGAAGCGACACCGGGGATACAATCCCCCTCCTTCGCCCGGTTCATCCTTTGGGAAATACTGGGAGTGGTGGGGTTCCTGCACATCCTTTTTTACGCGCCGGCCAACGACCCCACGCCCCTTTTCTTCCTGGGCAACGCGGTGTTTTTTGTGGCGCTTTACCCTATCCTTTATTTCTACAGCCAATTGAAATTGCCCGCCGTATTGAAGTTCCTCATCCTTCCATTAAGCATTACGCTGCGGATTTTGCTGATGATTTCCAGCGGCCTGTGGATTACCTATATCCTCTACGCCGCCGGCCTGTTCCTGGGCCAGGCTTCCTGCTACCAGGTGATCCGGCACTATTGGATGTTCCTGACGCCCTTTTACGTGGTGGATTACTTCTTTTTCTTCGAGCACCTTTGGGGATTGAGCTGGGTGAATTTCACCTTTTGGTCGTCCGTGGGCATGATTTCCGACTCGGTTTCGGGCGTAGTGGCGGGGCTCAAGCTGGGCCAAATCCTGATCACCAAATGGGGAATATTCTTCGGCGACGCGGAGGTCCAAGGGCTCGTTTGGAGTCTTTTCATCCTGACCGGCGTGGCGGCGGTGGTGTGGTTCGGAAATAAAACCAGGCACGGTTAACGGCAGATCACAGTCCACGGTGGACAGTTGACAGCTTCAAAACCCATTAAAAACAAGGCACACCATGGCCAACGGCTCCGATCATTCCAGATCCATCCTGCGACTGCTCCTGTGGGAGGGGCTGGCGGCGGCGGGCCTCGTTTATATCCGGCTCCATCCCTATGCCGACCCCTTTTGGAACCTGAATTTCTTCTATAACGCCCTTTTTTTCCTCCTGGCCTACCCGGTCCTTTACGTTTACCACTGGAAGGTGGCGCAGGGCTGCCTGGCGGCGGTCCTTTGGCCGGTCAGCTTCGTTTTAAGTTGGGGCCTGGGGGTTTCCTGCTATCTCTGGATCGCCTATTTCCTTCTTTTAGGCAATAGCCCTTATTTTTACGCCATGGAGCTCCATTACGTCCCCTTGGGAATCCTCTTCGCCTTCATTTATTTCCCCCTGATCCAACCCATCCTGGGCGTGGGTCCGAAATACCAAAGCCTGGCGGGGCTTTTTTGGCTTTTTCTTTATTCAGCCTTGGGGGGCTTTTTCGGCTATGAGACGGGTTGGTTCCTCAGCCGCAAGTTCCCGCCCATCCAGACCGAACACAGCCATTGGCTGTTGCTTTGGCTGGGGCTTACTTTCCTGGGCACTGCCATCGGGGCCCAGATCGCCCAAAGAAGGCGTTCTTAAGCCCGGCTCGAGTTTCATCGATTTCCCAAGCACCCCGCGGCGGGGGGCAAGGGCCTCCAAAATTCCCGGAATCCCTAGGAGACGGAAAAAATCCGTAATAAACTATATTCAAGGGTTCATTCCAAGGGGACGGTAGAGAGCAATGGCCGGGTGGGTGTTGAAGCTGCGAAACATTATTTTAGCGATAGGGATTTTTCTGATCCTCTTGAGCTGCGTCTGGCATTTCGGCCTGGACCGCAACATCTCGCTGCCCAACGTCAATTCCATCCACAAAATCCAGGTGTGCCAGAACGATTTCAAGCAGCGCGCCCAGCAGATCACCTATATTGAAGAAGAACCCAAGATCCAAAAAATCTACGACTTCATCGATAAGCGCAAAAAAGGATGGGAGCCCCTCCTTTACGCCCCCACGGAGCCGGTGGTCATGGCCGATTTCTACGGTTCGGACGGGGTTTTGTTCGAGCTTTACCTCATGAAGTCCTCCAACTTCCTGATCCGCAACCACAACGGGACCTACCTTAAAAGCCTCCGCAATGACGAGGCCCAGCAATTCTTCGACCTGTTGGGCGTGCAGATGGGCCGCCTGGTTTACAGCCCCTCCCAAGAGGCGGTTTTGGGTTCTACACAGTTTATCTATTGAGCGCGGGCCTTCGGCCCCGAAAAGAAAACTGTGTCACCCTCATTTCCTTCATCGGGCGGAGCCCGGTATTTTAAAGAGAATGAGGGTAAGTTTTAAGTTAAGGAGTATTTTCGACCGCCTTTTGTGCCATCGAAAATCGACATGGAATCAAAACTGAAAATTCAAAGTCCAACATTGCCCTTTTAAAATCCACTTACAACAAGACCGGAATCGGTTTCTCGATACGGGCGGACTTTAAGCCCGCCCGCGCCCGAAGGGCCCTTAAAACGACCCTCCGGCGCGCCGCCCGCCGGAGGGTCCTCCCGAAAACCGGGTCCGTGTCGTCCTTAGGGCCCACCGAGGCGCCCAGGGGGTTTTGGAGCACGAAAAAAACGAAGCACTTCGTCTTCGGCCTCCGCGCCAAGGCCATCAACTCCCTCAGGTGCTTGGAAGCCCGCTGGGAAGGGGCGTCGGGGAAACGCCCCACCCTTTTTTCATCCACCAAGGTGGCGCACTTCACCTCAATCCAAGCCTTCTCCCCGGTCCTGGAGTTTTCCGCCAGCAAATCAAAACGGGTATGGGCATCCAGGGGGACCTCGGCGCGCAAGCGGTCATAGGCCCGGAGTTCCTTGAGGCGGCCTTCTTGCCAAGCTTCCGCCACCAGCTTCGGCGCCACATTGGCTTCGATGCAAACCCACTTGCCGCGATAAAACGCCAACCTAATTGAAAAGCGCGTTTTACGCGGAATTCTGAATTTTGAATTTCGAAAGATGGTCCACCAAAGCCACTTTGGCCCCGGGACGCAACAGCTCCCTCAAACGGCCGGAATTGGTCACATGGCAGTATTCCCGCCGGCCCCGGACCTGAACGAAGGCCCCAAACCGGTGAAGGCGCTCCCCGAAAACGCCTGGAATAAGGGGGGCATCAGGCCAAATCAAAGATCCTCCCAAAGTCAAAATCGAGGGAATTTTAAGGTAAAATGTACCCGATGAAAGGTTTTGCTTTAAAGTAATGAAGCGGTTTAAACGTTAAGAGACCAGGAGATAAGGAAAGAATGATCGTCCTGCCTTTGCCGCGGCGGTTCCTGCTGGCGCTGGGCCTGAGTTTCCTGGGGTGCGGGGGAGCCTGGGCCCAAACCCCTCCCGCATACTACCAGGATTTCTTCAACCAAGCCCAAGCGGATTACCAGACCATCTCCAATTACGTCAACACCCAATTCGCCAAGAGCATGGGGTTCATCACCACGCTGGGCTGGAATACCCCGCCCGGGGTCTTCGACCTCGTGAGCGGCCCCCGCGTGGAAGTGGGGATCGGCGCCGGGGCGGATTTGATGGGCCTTCCCAACCTCAACAACCTCACCCTGGGCGCCATCAACTTAGGCTCCAATTTCACCCTCCCTTCCAGCGTGCCTTTCCCCTTCCCGGTCATCACCGGAAGGGTCGGATTGGCCAACGGCCTGGACCTGGGCGTCAAGTTCCTTTACCTTCCCCTCGTCAGCTTTTCGGACTTGGGTTTCGCCGCCAATTACTTCGGGTGGGGATTGGACCTGCGCTACAAGATCCTGGACGGCCTCACCCTGCCCACGGTCACCGTGGGCGTGAGTTGGGACACAATGAAGGGAAGTTTCAGCCTGTCCACGGCCATCAACCAAATCTCAAATTATTACGATCCGAACACGTCCACCTCCTATCCCGTCAGCATGACGGGGACGAACAACTACACCCTCAACTGGGACACGCAAAGCTTCGGCGCCCAGATCCAAGTGGGGAAGGACTTGAACATCGCCTATCCCTTCGCGGCCGTGGGATTCCAGAGAAACTCGGGGACCATCTCCTCCATCATGAACGGCACCGGGAACCTGTCCATGAATGGAGGGCCCGAGGAGCCGATCAACTTGCTGGCCACGAACAACGCGCCGCCGGTTTATTTCGAGCCCAAGTACGTGCTGGGCCTGGATTTCGGCATGGGCTTGCACTGGGCGATCGTCGGAGAGTCCAACGGGACCGACGTGGCGGGCGAAACCAGCCTCCGAATACAATTCTAAACTCGGCCGGCAGCCCACGGTTGCCGGGCGACAGGAAAGACCAAGGCCAAACCCCATGGCAGAAACCAAGAAGCTTAACCGCATTTCCTACGTGGACCAGAACGAGTGCACGGGCTGCGAGGCCTGCGTGGTGGAAACCCCCAAGGCCTTCCGCATGACCGCGGACGGGCTTTCGGAAGTGTACGACCCCCAGGGGGACAGGGAAGAAAAAATCCAAGCGGCAATGGACAGCTGTCCGGTCAACTGCATTCACTGGAAAAAGTGAAAGGGCAGCCCATAGCCGACAGTCGTCCACATCAACTTGAACCTTCGCCGAAGGCCGTCGACTGTCAACCGTCGACTGGTTGAGGGAGTTTTTATGTCTTCATTCCACTCGGGGTGGATGGAAAAACGGCAGTTTGAGCGCATTGACGCCACCATCAAGGTGACCTATTGCCTCGTCCCCAAGGCCGACTTGGTGAGGCTCCTTTCCGATCCTTCCTACCGGGAATCCTCCGTGGACCACCTGCCCGAGCTTTCCAAGAGATCCGCCACCGTGCACGCCGTGACGAGGGACATCTCCATGGGCGGCATGTCCCTGGTCGGACAGCAGGAATTTCCCGCCGATTCGGCCCTGGAAATCCACCTCTACCTTCCCGGCTATCCCGCGCCCATCACGCTGATCGCCGAGGTGGTCCGCGTCCAGTCCGAAAGTTCCGCTTCCGCGGGCAATACCTACCGGGCGGGCATCAAGATCCTGGCGATCAACCGCCAGGACATAGTGCGCCTGGACAAGTACCTTTTGGCCGAGAAAGTCCGCCAACGCAAATAACCGGGCCGTTTTGGCGGCGGGCCAGGGCAAGGAGCTTCACCGCGGGGGCAAGAATGAAAAATCCAATCATCACCTTGTTGACGGATTTTGGAACCCAAGACCCTTTCGTCGGTGTCATGAAAGGAGTCATCCTTTCCATTTGTCCTTCCGCGCGGCTGGTGGACCTCACCCACGAAGTGCCGCCCCAATCCGTCCCGGCGGGAGCTTTTGCCTTGAAATGCTCCGTGGGTTATTTCCCCAAGGGAACCGTTCATTTGGCCGTGGTGGACCCCGGCGTGGGAAGCGCCCGAAAGGCCGTGGCCCTTCGGAGCAAAGGCCACTATTTCGTGGGGCCGGACAACGGCTTGTTTTCCGCCGCCTTAAAGGACCGGGGTATCGAGCAGGTGGTGGAATTGACGGAAAAAAAATACCAGCTTCCCCATCCCAGTTCCACTTTCCACGGGCGGGACCTCTTTGCGCCCGCCGCGGCTTATTTGGCCCAAGGCGTCCCCATGGCCCGATTGGGCGTGAGTCAAAACAATTGGATTTGGCGGGAAATTCCCAAGCCCTTTAAAACCGCACATGGGTGGACGGGCCAAGTGCTTTGGGTGGACCATTTCGGGAACATCATCACGAACCTCGAAAACAAACACCTGCCTTCGCCGCTCCCGGGCATCCAAACGCCACAGGACGGGCGGCTTCGGCAGGCAGGCCTCCCCAAGTCATTCCGCTTGAAGATCGGCAAGACGGTCATTTTGCACCTGGCCACCCATTACGCGGAGGCCAAGAAGGGAGCCGTGATGGCCTTGATGGGTTCCTCGGGGAACCTGGAAATTTCAGTCAATGGCGGAAACGCCGCCCAAAAGCTCAATGCGGTTATCGGGGCTCCGGTTATTTTGGCCTAGGTTTCTTGGCCCAATGGGCCGCCCAATTTTTTTCATCCTTCCCGTTTTTTAAAATCCTGAAGATTTGGCCGTGAATTTTTCCATTGCCGGCCAGGGCGTTCTCAGCCAGGAGGTCGAAGGGCTTCCCGGTGATGTCCGTCACCTTGCCCCCCGCCTCCCGCACCATCAAGACCCCGGCGGCCATGTCCCAGGCCTGGATGCCCCTTTCCCAAAAACCGTCAAACCGCCCGGCCGCCACGTAGGCCAGGTTCATGGCCGCCGAACCGTCCCGCCGAACGCCCTGGGCCTTGAGGACAAATTGCCGGAAGTTGTCCAGGTTATAGCGGGTTTCCCGCACCGCGTAGGCGAAGCCCGTGCAGACCAGGCTTTCGCCCATTGTGGATGTGGCGGAAACCCGCAGCCGTTTGCCGTTCAAGAAAGCACCCCGGCCTTTTTCGGCGGTGAAGCATTCGTCGCGGAGGGAATCGTAAATCACTCCGACAATGGGGTCGCCCCCTTGGACCAAAGCCACTGAACAACAAAAGAAGGGGTAGGAATGGGCGTAGTTGGTGGTGCCGTCCAGGGGGTCCACCAACCAGGTGAAGTCCGAGCGGCTTTCCCCCCGGCCGCTTTCCTCGCCCCATAGGCCGTGTCCAGGAAATTGTTTTTTAAGAATGGAAAGCGCGGCTTTCTCGCAGAGCCGGTCCACTTCCGTCACCAGGTTGAGCTTGTCCTTCGACTTGAACTGGATATGCCGGACACGGCCATAGTGTTTTTTCTGGATCCGGCCCGCTTCCTTGGCGGCCCGGATGGCGGTTTTAAGGAAAAGGCTCATGGAATTTCCTGTTTTTATTAAGAGCCGGTAACAAAATTCCACCAGACCCTCGCCCCTTGGGGGAGAGGGCAGGGTGGGGGTGTCTAAAACCTGGGAAATCACCCTCATCCCAACCTTCTCCCCTCAAGGGAGCAGGGGAAAAAGGCTCCCAAATCAAATTTTGTTACCGGTTCTAAGTCTCGGAGGATTCTAGCAGTCCAAATTACGAATCATTTTAAAAAATGATGTATAATAAAGCCGATTTCTTCCTGGCGGGTTGTTTCCGTCCAGCTTTGCAACGAAACCATACCGAGATTTCCCCCTAAAACTTCTGAAAGGGATTTTTTTGCGGGTAAACATGAAAGCGTTTTGAAAGCGGGGAATCCGCGAAAGAAGCGCTTGCAGGGAAAGGATGAACCGACAAAGCCATGACGGTCACCATTTACGACGTCGCCCATAAGGCCGGGGTCTCCATTTCCACCGTTTCCCGGGTCCTGAACAACAATCCCAACGTCCTGGAGGACACCCGCCAGAGAGTGCTCGAGGTCATCCAGGAACTGCAGTTCAAGCCCAACCCCATCGCCCGCGGGTTGGTGGTCAAGAAAACCAACCTTATCGAGGTGTTCTTTTCCTGGGCAGGCCCCCAATTCTCGATTCAAAGCGACTGGTACATGAAATTACTGGATGGGATCAATGAAGTCGTGGAACAGGAACATTACGGGCTTTTAATCAACACCATCGCGGGAGTGTTCGCGCCCCAGGCGGTTTACCGGAAGGTCTATAACAACGCCGTGGACGGCGTGTTGATGGTTTCCCCCTACCTGCCGGAGGCGGAGCTCCAGCAAGTCTTCCAAGGGAGGTCCCCCATTGTCTTGATCGGCTACCGCACCGAAGAGCCGCGGGTCGATTACGTGGATAGCGACAACGTGAGCGCCGTGGAACAAGTGGTGGACCATTTCGCGTCCCAGGGGCACCGGAAAATCGCCTGCATTTCCGGCCAGGCCGGGACTTCCCGCAACGCGGCCGACCGGTTCCAGGGTTTCCAGAAAGGGATGAAAAAGAACGGCCTGGCCGTGCCTCCCGGGTACGTCGTGGAAGGCAATTTCCTGAGGGAATCGGGCGAGGAATGCATGAGGAAGCTCCTGGCCCTGCCCGAGAGGCCCACGGCGGTATTCGCCTCCAACGACCTCATGGCCTTGGGGGCCTGGGACGCGATTTCCGCGGCGGGCCTGCAGGTGGGGGAAGACATCGCCTTGGCGGGATTCGACGATATCCCGGAAGCCTCCACGTCCCCCTATTCCCTGACCACCATGGGGCAGGACTACCGCACCATCAGCGTCGAGGCCACCCGCATGCTCATCGAGAAGATCAACCGCCCCGAACATTGGAAGCCCCGGCAGCTGTTGGTGCCCGCCCAGTTGATCGTGCGCCTGTCCAGCGGCGTGAAGGAAGGTGATCCTAAAAGCGGCGGATAGCCCGTGGCCGCCGGCTTTTGGCAAAGACTTTAAGCCGGTTCAAAGGCAATGGCTGTCCCCCGCCGTTAAAAGTTGCGGGGCTATCCCCCGGCTGGTAGAATGCCCCTCGCTTTGCCTCTAAATCCTCGCTCCCTGGAAACGATATGGGCAGATTCATGCAGATCCTCGGCATCCTGCTGGCCCTGGGGCTCCTTTACGCTGTCATGGCCGGCCTGGGACTGACCCAAGGCTTCAAACGCCACAAGGCCACCGCCAAGATGCAAGTCATCGACGATTTTGAGGACCTTAACGACGACTTCGACTGGACCACCGGCGGTTACGTGAAGATCGAACCGTCCACGCAAAACAAGACCCACGGGAAATATTGCGCCAAAGCCACCTTCCTGCTGGCCAGCCAATTCCTGTCCGATGTCACTCCCGCGGCCTCCGATACGGCGGGCTTACCCCAGGCCGGCCAGGCCCCTTCGACGGGTTCGGCAAGCTCACCGCAGGCCGCCCCGCCCGAACCCATCCCCACGCCTTCCGTGCCCTGGCAGCCGGAGATGGTGTTGGACGTCAATTCGGTGACGCCCTTGAAGGCCTTCGAGTGGCAGGACTACGCCGACTTGAAAATGGACGTTTTCAACGACCAGGCCCAGCCGGTGACCTACCACGTGGAGGTGGGCGACAGCCACGCCTATTTATTCGATACTTCCGGTCCACTGACGCCCAAGAAGGTCACCAACATCTCCATCCCCCTGGACGCCCTGGCCCAGGACCGGTTGGATTTAAGCAACATCCGTTCCTTGAGGTTCTGGGTGGACACTACGGACGCCGCCCAGCCGGTCGTGGTGTACCTGGACTACGTTCGCCTGGAAGGCGACGCCTCGGCACCCAAACCCAACCCCGCCGCAAGCCCCACGGCCAAAGGCAGTCCTTAGCCGTTAGCCCTCAGCGATACCTTTACTCCCCCATGAAAAACGTTTTTGGAAGTTTGCGCCGATTCACTTCAACTTGGGGTTTTTATTGGGAAGGTTGGGGTTTTGCCGGCGACTGAGGACTGACGACTGGCAGTGCCGTTAGAGGAAGATCGTGGTGGAAAGTTCGGCGCCCGCCAGTCCCAGGGTGTCGGCCGAGTTATCCAGGCCGGTGGCGGTCCCCAGCCAAAACCGGAAATCCAGCCGACCGAAGGCCTCCTCCAAACCTGTTCCCGCGTTGAGGGTGGTGGTCAGGACATCCGTGGAAAGGGCCGTATAGTCGTCCACCTCGCCCACCAGGCCCAACCGGAGGGCCCAGACGGGTAAAAGCCATTTCTCGCCGCCAAAGGTCAGTTGGTAATAGGCGTAATCGGCCCCACCGAGGGCGGAAGTGGTCCCGGGGTTGTTAATGACGTCGCTGCCGTTGGTGTAGCTCAGGCTCTTCCACTGCAGGCCCATGGTGTAGTTCTTGGGATCCTCCAGCCCGATGCCCAAGGCCGTGGCGACCTGCTGGCGTTCCTTGTTGTCCGAAACCGTCCCATCCGGCCTGATATCGTCCTGGTTGGTGAAATACCCCGTCACCGACCCTCCCATCTTCACGTTTTCCGTTTCGGTGAAGGGGAGGGAAAGCTTGAAGGCGCCTGAAACCTGCATGGACTGGAATTGGGTGAGGTGGTACTTGGCCAGATCGCTGAAATCAGGGGAGGTATAGGGAACGGTTTGCTGGAAATCCGAGTCGGAGTCGACCATGCCCACGGTGAAGCGGACCCTGGCCACCGAGGGCAGGTCGTACAACAGTTCGGCGCCCCAATCGGCATAGCCGGTGGTGGTCGTGGTTTGGCCTAAAACAAAGGACGGGGAGTTGAGATAGTAAACATTCAGGTCCTGTCCGTAGGGGGAAGGGCCCAACTGGGTCTCCAAATAGCCGCCGGCCTGCCAGCGGGGGTCCTCCGGGGAAGTGGGGCCCGGGAAAGTCGTGATAAAGCCGAATTTGGCGAACCATTGGTCCTCGCTGCCCGACCCCGAGGCAATGCCCACGGTGGAGTTATAAAGGCCCGGGTCGAAGGCCTTGTCCTGTTCCACGTCCAGGAGCTCCAAACCCAGGGCGGCGAAAGGAAGGGCATAGGCGACCCGCACCAGCTCCCGGTATTGGGAGGTGGTTTCGGTGTCGGACGTGTAATTGGCCACCGTTACCCCCTGGTCGATGAACACGTCCCCCAAAACCTGCACGGCCCAGTGGGGATCGGGAAAAAGCATCAGGCCCTCGTAGCTGATGGGGTTGTCGGTATAGCGGGGGATGGT